>JAMOSM010000158.1 GCA_027063075.1 Nautiliaceae bacterium
CAAATGAAAATGTAAAATATTTTATAAAAAATTCTTAAAGGAGGAGTAGATGAGCTGGTGGAAAGACCTTGGGGTAAATCCTGGAGTATTAACAGGAAGTGAAGCTGCAAAAGTTTTAGATTACGCAAAAGATCACGGATTCGCTCTTCCGGCTATTAATGTGGTTGGAACAAATTCGGCAAATGCTGTTATGGAAGCGGCAAGTTCTTTAAATCTTCCTGTTATTATTCAGTTTAGTAACGGTGGGGCTCATTTCTGGGCTGGAAAAGGGCTTGAAAATGAAAATCAAAAAGCGGCTATTCTTGGAGCAATCGCCGGAGCTAAACATATTCATACTTTAGCTGAAGCTTACGGAATTCCTGTAATTTTACATACAGACCATGCGGCAAGAAAGCTTCTTCCTTGGATTGACGGGCTTATTGAAGCAAATAAAAAACATAAAGAAAAATACGGAAGACCATTATTTTCTTCTCATATGCTTGATTTAAGCGAAGAGCCGCTTGAGCAAAACGTTCAAACATGTAAAGAATACCTAAAAAAATTAGCTCCGCTTGATGTTATGTTGGAAATCGAGCTTGGAGTAACAGGCGGTGAAGAAGACGGAGTTGATAATACCGGAATTGACAACTCAAAACTATATACTCAGCCTGAAGATGTGGCATATGCGTATAAAGAATTAAAAGAAGTAAGTGACCTTTTTATGATTGCGGCAAGCTTTGGTAATGTTCATGGTGTATATAAACCTGGAAAAGTAAAACTTGAGCCTATTATTCTTAAAAATTCTCAAGAATATATAAGAGAAAAATTCGGATTAAAAGATGAAAAACCAATCAGATTCGTATTTCACGGAGGAAGCGGTAGCGAGCTTAGTAAAATTCATGAGGCTATTGATTATGGTGTAGTAAAAATGAATATCGATACAGATACTCAATGGGCTTTTTGGTCTGGTGTTAGAGAATATATTAAAAAATATTGGGATTATTTACAAACACAAATCGGAAATCCTGAAGGTGAAGATAAACCAAACAAAAAATACTATGACCCTAGAAAATGGCTAAGAGAAGGTGAAAAATCTATGAAAGAGAGAGTAATTCAAGCTTACAAAGATTTAAGAGCTATTTAATGCTCTCTTCTCCTATTACTCCTTTTATTTTTAAAAACAACTTCTATCATGTTAAAAGAGATGATTTTTTAACTCCTTTTGAAGGTAATAAAGCAAGGAAACTTTACTATTTTTTAAAAAGGAACTTTCCTAAAATTAAAAAAGTAATAAGTTTTGGCTCAAACCAATCAAATGCTATGTATGCTATAAGTCAGCTATGTAAAATTAAGGGATGGGAATTTATCTATTATACTAATCATATTCCTTCATTTTTAAAGCAAAACCCGCACGGAAATTATCTTGAGGCTTTAAAAAACGGTATGAAAATCATTGAGATTGATTTAAGGGGAGATGATTTAAGAGAGTTTGTTTTAGGGTTAAAAGATAAAAATACGTTGATTATAGAAGAAGGCGGCAGAATAAAAGAGAGCGAAGAAGGGATAAAAATTTTAGCGAATGAAATAAATGAATACTGTTTAAAAAACAGTTTAAAAGTTTTTTTGCCAAGCGGGACTGGTACAACTGCTTATTTTTTAGCAAAACATTTAAAGGTCGAGGTAATAACAACTCCTTGCGTTGGAGATAGTAAATATTTAAAAAAGCAGTTTGATATGTTAGGTGGAGGGAAAACTCCAACAATTATTGAGCCGCGAAAAAAATATCATTATGGAAAACTGTATAAAAATTTATATAATTTATGGTGTGAGCTTAAAATTGCTGGAATAGAATTTGACCTACTTTATGACCCTATCGGATGGGACAGCTTACTTTATCACAATCTTCAAAATATACTCTATATTCATCAGGGGGGAATAAGAGGAAATATTTCTATGCTTAAAAGATATAAAAGAAAGTTTGGTTAAAAATAAATTAATTTAAATGTGTAATTTTGAAGCATTATTCATAATTTTTTCTTATATTAATTGTAAATGAATATTCATTTTGATATCATTGTATGATATCGTAAAAGGAGAAAAAATGGGAACGTTGGTTACTCTTAATATTGTTTTGCCTTGGGTTGCAGCTCTTATTATTTTTTTAGCAAAAAAAGATGTTATTACAAATTTTCTTACGTTTTTAATGCTTCCAATTTTAATGCTTACGGCGTATTTAGCGTATATTCAGCCACATCCTGCACTTATTGAAACTCCAAAATGGGTGGATTTGGCTATTACTATTTACGATTTTGGACTTTTAGCTTATTTTTTTTATCAGGGGGTTATAAGAAAAAATGTTTTAATTACTGTTTTAGCTACTATTCAGATTGTTTTTTTGATAATTGTATTATTAATGATGAATCATTCATTAACTCCAAACATTTATGTAGATAATATTACTTTAATGTTTTATTTAATTGTAGCAATTGTAGGTGTTCCTATTGCTATTTTCGCTACAAAATATATGGATTATGGGGAAAAAGGAAAACACTCTTTTGTGGCAATTGTTGTATGGTTTTTAGGGGTTATGAATTTTGCTGTTAGTGTAAACAATATCGAATGGTTTTTTGCCCTCTTTGAAACAACAACCCTTGCTAGTTATGTTATGATTGGATTTAGAGGGGATAAAGAGGCTATTAATAATTCCAATTTAGCTTTATGGATGAATCAAATAGGGGGAATTGCTATTTTAATTGCATTAATGATTTTTGTAAAAATAGATGGTTTTTATCATTTTACCGACCTTTTGTCTCATCCTGAGAATGTTTCAATGGCAGCTCTCGGGTTTTTATCTTTAAGTGCGCTTGTAAAAGGTGCTCAGATGCCATTTCATAAATGGCTTTTAGGAGCTATGGTAGCTCCTACCCCTGTTAGTGCAATACTCCACTCAGCTACAATGGTAAAAATTGCTCCATATTTAATTTTAAGAATTGCACCGGTTATTAAAGGCACGCTTCTTGCAAAACTTTTAATAATTACCACCGGATATGTTTTTGTTGTAGCAGCGATTATTGCTCTAACTCAGGATAATTTCAAAAAAATCCTAGCTTATTCTACAATTTCTTTGCTTGGTCTTATGATGCTCGCAGCTGCTGTTGGAACACCTATTGCGGTAACGGCAAGCTTAATTTTAATAATTTTCCACGCATTTGCTAAAGGGTTTTTATTTGTTGAAGCAGGAGTGCTTGAAAAAGTATTTCACGTTAAATATATAAATCAAATGAGAAGACTTATAGAAAAAGCTCCGCTTACTCTTATGTTTATTTTCTTTGGATTTTTAAATATGACATTTGTGCCTTTTGGAACATTTATCGGTAAATGGATGATGATAGAAGAAGTTAGTAATTTCTTACAACACGGAAGTTATATTCTTCTTATTCTTTATGTGGGTGCTGGAAGTGCGTTTTTAAGTATTTTATATATGAAAGTTTTGGGAATTAGTGTTAGAAAAGCTCACGGGATTAAAAAAACAAGTTTTGTAAAACTTCCAAAAACGTTTAATTTTGTATCTGTTTGGTATTATGTGTGGCTTTTAGCAATTACTGTATTTATTGCTCCTTTTATTGCTGAATTTGTTGTACCTATTGCAAAAAGCATTGCAGGAGAGCCTGAGATTTATGCAACAGGACTTACTCTTCATATGTATAATTCAACTCTTTATTTCTGGCAAATTTTTGGGGCTTTAATACTTCTTTTATTAATTCACGTTCTTCCTTATTTTGTAAAATTTAAAGCCGATGTAGTTCATCCTTACAACTGTGGAGAAAACTTTCCAAGACATATGGAAACTTGGAATTTTGAGTGTCTTGCTAAATATGAGGGATATTTTGTAGCGTTTAGTATAGCTTTATTTATAATGGTAGTAGTTCTTGGAGGAGGTTTGTTATGATAAATGTAATTTTAACTATTTTAGCCCCTTTGCTTGGAGGGGTTGTTTATGGTCTTGAGAGGGTTGTAAAAGCGAGAATGCAAAGAAGAGTCGGACCGCCTCTTCTGCAGCCCTTTTATGATTTTTTTAAATTAATGGACAAACGCCCTATTATGATTCATTCACTTCACGCTCTTATGGGGATTATGTATTTTATAGCCGAATGGTTTGCTTTGGCTGTGCTTTTGCTTGGTAATGACTTGCTTATAGCTGTATTTTTCCATGTAATTGCTGTGCTTGCTTTAGTAATCGGGGCTAGCAGTGTAAGAAGCCCGTATTCTGTGCTTGGGGCTTTAAGAGAGCTTATGCATATGATAAGTTACGAGCCTTTAATGGTTTTAATGGTTGTTGCTTTATATCTAGTAATAGGAAGTTTTGATATTAGAGACGTTTTAAGTTATGAAGGATATCCTGTTTTAGAAATTCCTCTTGTGTTTTTTGCTTTTTTACTTACAATTCCTATGATGCTGCAAAAATCTCCGTTTGATATTGCTGAAGCCCATCAGGAAATTATCGGAGGACCTGAAATTGAATACAGCGGACCTTTTTATGAAGCTTTATATACAGGTAAATGGATTGAGTATATTTATGTTTTTACTTTTGTATTTTTGTTTGGAGGCAGTCATTATTGGCTTGGAGCTTTATTGGTCGTAATTGCGTTTTTATTTGTAAATCTGCTTGATAACTCTTCGGCGAGACTTGATTTTAGAGCAATGGTTAGGTTTGCTTGGGCATTTTTAATTCCTATGGCGGCATTGAATATAATTTTGTTAGCGTTATGGCAATAAGGAGAGATTATGGGTTTTTTTAGTAAATTTAGAAAAAAATCACCTTGGATTTTACATTATAACACCGGGGGGTGTAACGGATGCGACATTGAAATTCTCTCAGCCCTGGCACCTAGATATGATATTGAGAGATTTGGAATGTTAAA
>JAMOSM010000159.1 GCA_027063075.1 Nautiliaceae bacterium
CGGGTTTCAGGGACGTGAAAAAGAGATTATTATTGTTAGTTTAGTAAGGGCAAATGAAAAAGAGGAAATCGGGTTTTTGAGTGATATCAGAAGGCTTAATGTTGCAATTACCAGACCAAAAAGGAAACTCTTAATAATAGGGGATTCAAAGACTCTAAGTTCTAATAAAACTTATCAGAATCTGATAGAATATGTAAAAAAAGAGGGAGCTTATATAGAAATTTAAAGGACTGTTATGAGATGGGTGATTTTATTTTTGAGTGTTTTTCTTTTTTGGGGCTGTAGTGCGAAAAAAATTACTATAAATGCCCAAATGCCTGCTCAAAGCGAGGCTCTTACACAAAAAAGGTCTTTAGCTGTTGTTCCTTTTAAAAATGATACTATTAATTTTACTACCAGACTTGAAAGTGCTTTAGCAAGTGTTGAGGTGGATAACAAACCTTATTTTAAAGTAATAAACAGGGATAGGATAGATGATGTTTTAAAAGAGCTTAAACTTCAATCAAGTGATTTAGTAGGTAAAAGGGCTGCAAAGTTTGGAAAACTCGCCGGGGCTGAAGTAATAATTACAGGAAGTCTAAAATCTTCTGCAAAGGATGGGAGTTATAAAAAACCTGTGCAGATTTGCGGAGTGTTTGATAAAAAGGGAAGATGTCTTTATTTTAAAACCGTAAAAGTACCCTGTAAAACCGCCGATGCTACTTTGAGCGTTTCTATTAATGCTATAGATGTAAGCACTTCTGAAGTTATTGATTCTTTTAGTGCCACAAAAGTTTATCATGCTGATAGTTGTGATGGAAGTATTTTAGGGGTTAATAAAAAAAAGATAAAACCCGCACAGGCTGCTTTAAATGATTTAGCAGATGAGGTTGTTAAAGAGTATATTAAAAGAATAGCGCCTCATTATGTGAGTTTAAAAGTTGAGCTTATTGAAGATGTTGATAGTATTGATTTAGATGATAAAGAAGAAAAAATGTTTGAAAATGCCTTAACTTACATAGAACACGGAAGGCTTGAGAGAGCGGAATATCTTTTAAGACGTTTAAATGAAAAAACAGGTGCTAAGTCATATGAGATTGCTTATGACTTAGGTGTTGTGGAAGAGGCGTTAGGGAAATTTGAAGAAGCAAAGGCGGCTTATGAATTAGCTGATAGGATTATTTTAAATTCCGGGGAAGAACCTAATGAACTTGTGGATAAAGCTATCAAAAGGATTAATTATTTAATTAAAGAACAAAAAAGGCTTAAAAGGCAGATAAGTGAGTAGGTTTTTTTTAATAGTGTTTTTTATTTTTTTAGGATGTTCTGTAAAACAGGAAAAAAGGCCGTCTTTGCCAAACTGGTATTTAAATCCTCCTAAAAGCAGCGAATATGTATATGAGACAGGAAGTGGAAATTCTAAAAAAGAGGCTGTTTTAAATGCTCTTTCAAATTTTGTGGCTTCTTTAAACGTAAAAATTTCATCAGAATTTAGTTTAAAAAAAGAAGCGTTTAGCGGGGCTTTATACTCAAAAAGCACCCAGTATAAACTAAAAGCGGAAGTATCAAAGATAGAAATTTCAAATTATGAGGTTGTAAAAGTTTATCCTTATTTTGACAAAATTTTAGTTTTAGTTAAAATTGATAAAAAGAAGCTTTTTGAAAATCTAAAAACTAAACTTGATATGAGGTTTAAAGAATATAAAAAAAGGTTTGAGAAAATAAGGCAGAAAAATTCCCTCTCTCAATTTATAGAGCTTAAAAAACTGGAAAAATCTTTAAAAGATGAGATAGTTTATTTAAACTTTTTGAAATCACTTAACCCTTCTTTTAATCAAAAACCGTATTTTAATTTTATTGAGGAAGTTAATAACTATTTAAACGGTTTAAAAGTTAGTGTTAAAATAGTATCTGCTTCTTTTGAGGCAAAAGAGGATATTAAAAGGTATCTCTCTTCTAAAGGTGTTTATGTTGATAAGAACAGCAATTTGATTTTAGAAGTAAAAGTTTTGTCTAAGGAGAATAAAAGCATAATGGATTTAATGGTGTATAATATTTATATAACTCTAAAAGAAAAGGATAAACTAATTTCCACAAATTCTTTTAAAATTATTTTGCCAAAAACAACAACATTAAGCGGGAATTTATATGATGAAATTAAAGATTTATCTTTAGAGAAGTTTTTTAATTTAAAGGAATAAAATGAAAGTAGAAATTACAAAAAGCGGGTATGAAAAACTGAAAAAAAGATTTCCCTGGCTTTATAAAAACGAGCTTAAAAAAGTTCCTGAGTGTGATAAAGGCAGTATTGCAGATTTAATTTATAAAGATAAATATATTGCAACTGCTTTTATAAATCCTTTTAGCAAAATTACGGCAAGGATTGTGAGTTTTAAAAAAGAGACAATAGATAAAGAATTTTTTGAAAAAAGAATTAAAAAAGCGCTTAAAAAAAGAGAAGGATTAAAAAATATTACAAACTCTTACAGGCTTATACACTCAGAAGCCGATTTTTTACCGGGACTTATTGTAGATAAATACGCAGATAATTTAGTTGTAAGTTTTACAAGTGCGGGGATGGATAATTTTAAGGGATTAATAATTGAAATTTTAATTAACCTTTTAAATCCAAAAGGAATTTATGAAAAAGGGGATAAAATCAGGGAAAAAGAGGGTTTAGAAGTTGTAAATCAGACCTTTTATGGAGAAGTGGATGATGAATTTATTATAAAAGAGTATGATAAAAAGTTTTTGACATTTTTAAAAGAAGGTCAAAAGACTGGATTTTTCCTTGACCAGAGAAAAAACAGGAAAATTGTAGGTGAATATGGAGGAAAAAAAACACTTGATTTGTTTGCAAATGCAGGGGGGTTTGGAATTTATGCAAACGCCTCTTTTACCAAGTTTGTTGAAATTTCACCGCTTGCTTGCTCTTTGATTGAGAGAAACTGCGAGCTTAATAATCTTAAAAATTATGAAATAGTAAAAATGGATGTTTTTAAGTTTTTAGAGAGTGAAAAAGAAAAATATGATTTAATTATTATCGACCCACCTGCTTTTGCAAAGACAAAATCTGCAAGAACAGGTGCTATTAAAGGTTGGAAGTATTTAATAGTCAATGCTTTAAAGCTGCTTGAAGATGAAGGCTATTTAGCACTTTTTAGCTGTTCTCACTCAATTACAAGTAAGGATTTATTAGATTTAGCTCTTAGCAGTTCAATAATTGAAAGGTGTAATTTAGAAGTAATTGAATTTTTAAAGCAGGATATCGACCATCCTTATATTTTAAATATTCCTAATTCTTTATATTTAACAGGGGTTTTATTAAGAAGGCTTTAAAATGATATGGCTCTTTTTTTATTCAAAAGAGCTATTTCTTTTAGAGATGCTAGGGTTAAGGGAAAAAGGCTTGTTTGTAATGAAAAAATACTTTAAAAAGATTATTAACACTTTATTTGTTTATGATATTGAATATAAAGATATCGGGTGTAATAGGGTAAAAAACTTCTGTTTAATATTGTATAATAAACCAATTGAATGCAAGGATTAAAAATGATTTTACTTATAAGACACTCATTAGCAGAAGATTTTGCGAGCAGTGATTTTGAAAGAAGATTGACAAGAAGAGGAGTTAAAAGAGCTTTTAGATTTTTTGAAGTAATAAGCAAAATGTATCCTGAGATAGATTATATAATCTCTTCTGAAGCCTTAAGGGCTAAACAGACGGCTGAAGTTATGAAGAAGTTTTATGAAAATGCAAGATTTATAACAACTCCAAAGCTTTATCAGGCAAGTATAGAGGATTTTAAAGAGGTTTTAAAAGATATAAACGGTAAAATAGCAATTGTCGGGCACGAACCTGATTTAAGCGAATTTGCAAAGTTTTTGTTAGTTTCTCCAAACCTTCATATAAAACTTTCAAAACCTTCTTTAATGGAAATTGATGAAGATGTATTAAAAAATCTGTATCAGTATAAACAGATAAAAGCTGTTTATGAAAATTTTGTTAAATTTAAAGGTGTTAAATGAATTTACAGGAGTTGCAAAAATATATAAAAATTATTGATACCCCACTTGATGTAAATCTTGAAATACCTCATCTTGCTTATATTGAGGCTAAGAAAAAAGAACCTAAGATTTTGTATTTTAAAAATCCAACTCAAAATGGCAAAAAATTTGATATTCCGGTTGTTATGAATATTTTTGCAAATGATGAGGTTGTAAGGGATATTTTTGAGAGGGATTTAGAAGAGATTGCCGCTGAGATTGAAGAGCTTATAAAAATGAAACCTCCAAAAACTTTAAGCGAAAAACTAAAAGCGTTTGGGAAACTTTTTGCTATTAAAAACACTATTCCAAAAGTGATAAAAGATGCTGAGTGTCAGTATCATATTTATGAGGGTGAAGCGGCAACTCTTGATATGCTGCCAATTCTTAAAACCTGGGAACTTGATGGCGGTAAGTTTATTACAATGGGGCAGGTTTATACAAAAAGCCTTGATGGAAATATTAGAAATGTTGGAATGTATAGGCTTCAAGTATATGATAATAAACGCCTTGGGCTTCACTGGCAAATTCATAAAGACTCAGCACATCTATTTTGGGAGTATAAAAAAGCTGGTAAAAAGATGCCAGTTAGTATAGCAATTGGAGGTGACCCTTTATTTACGTGGTGTGCAACTGCCCCTATGCCACCTAGAATATTTGAAGTTATGCTTTATGGGTTTATAAGAAGAAAAAATTCCCGCCTTGTTAAATGTGTAAGCAATGATTTAGAAGTCCCGGCAGATGCCGATATTGTAATTGAGGGGTGGTGTGACCCGAATGAAATGGAAATTGAAGGAATGTTTGGCGACCATACTGGTTATTATACTCTTAAAAAACCATTTCCTGTTATGCA
>JAMOSM010000160.1 GCA_027063075.1 Nautiliaceae bacterium
AACCTTTTACCACCACGCTAATATTTTTTCATTTATATCTTCGTTGGAGTTTTTAAGCATATGGTAAATATACCTTGCAAACATATCTGTTTCTATATTTACTTTTTGATGAGGTTTATAATATTTAAAAAGAGTATTTTCAAAAGTATGTGGGATAATTGTTAGTCTAAATCTATCACTAAAAACTTCATTTATTGTAAGACTAACTCCATCAATTGCTATACTTCCTTTTGGAGCGATATATTTCATAATTTTAGGCTCAGTCTTTATAATTACGTCGTAAGAATTTGAATTTTTTTTAATTTCAAGCACTTCTCCAATAGCATCTATATGCCCTTGAATCAAATGCCCATCAATCCTGTCTCCAAATCTAAGAGCTGGCTCAATATGGACATATTTTCCGGGGGTATAATTCTCAAGAGGGATTATTTTTTGAGTTTCAGGTGATAGTTCTACTTCAAATCCGTTATTATAAATTTTTGTAGCAGTTAAGCATACTCCATTTATTGCAATAGAATCTCCAATCTGTGGAATATATTTTGACTCAATCCTTAAAGTATTGTTACTAAAACTTTTTATTTTTGCAATTTCTCTAATTAATCCGTTAAACACTAAAAATACTCCTCAATTAAATTTTTAACAACTTCAACATCTTTTTCTTCATTTATTTTACTTCTAAATTCACTCGCTTTTTTAAGTCCTTTTGAATAAGCGTGAGCGTGTTTTCTAAATAAAATTACTCCATAATCTCCATAAAAATTTATCATTTGATTAAAGTGCTCAAGGATTACCTCTTTTTTTTGTTCAGGTGTAATATTGCCTTCTTGTTTCATTTCCAAAAATATCCAAGGTTTTCCGACTGCTCCCCTTCCTATAGAAACACCGGCAGCACCGGTATATTCAAGTACAAATTTTGCTTTTTCATAATCTGTAATATCCCCGTTTGCAATAACGGGAATTTTTACAGCCTGAGCTCCTTTTTTTATCTCATCATAATCAGCTTTTCCTCTATACATCTGCTTAACTGTTCTTCCGTGAATTGTCAAGAAGACAATTCCTAAGTCTTCAAGAAGCTTTGCCCTATCTTCTACTACGCTTTTATCATATCCAAGTCTTATTTTTGCACTCACAGGTTTTTTTGAGGTATCTACTATCGTTTTTACTATATCTCTTAATTTATCTCTATTCTCATCTTTAAGCAATACCCCGCCAAAGCCGCTTCTTCTTGCTTTATTTACAGGACAGCCAAGATTTATGTCAATTCCGTCAATCCAGTCTATTTCGTTTATAATTTCAACCGCCTTTTTCGCATTTTCTGTATTGTTTGCAGCAATCTGCACAAAATAAGGTTTTTCAAGAGCGGATTTTTGCATCATTCTTTTTGTTTTTTCATTGTTATAAGCTATTGCATTTACGTTTGTCATTTCAGAAAAAGTCATATCACAGCCAAATTTTTTAACGACGCTTCTAAAAGGTAAATCCGTATATCCAGCAAGTGGAGCGAGAAAGAAAGCTTTAGATGGTAGATTGAATATATTCATCAATATCTGCCTTTGTTCCACACTCTTTTAATTTTAAAAAGTATTCAAAAAATTTTAGACTGTTTTTTTCAACAGTTTCTTTAGCAAGTTCAAGATGTTCATATTTTAGCGCTAAATAAGCATATCCCCAAGGTAGTGGTTTTATAATTTCAAGTTCTATATCCGGATTTTTTGTGCGATATATTTTTTTTGCGACTTCAATTTCCTCTTTTGGAGTAAGTTCGGCTCTCTCGAGTAGTTTTACTAAATCAGTCTCATTTATATGTGCTAAAATGATATCAAGTGTTATAGGATAGTTGTATTTTAAAATTTCTTTAATTTTTGCTTCTTTTGCCCATATATAAAATGCTTCTTTTTTAAGTTCTTCATTTTTAAATTTTCTTAAAACTTCTTTTGCGTATGAAGGGTCTTTTTTTAGCCTGTTTTTTAAATTTAATATAAACCAGGGGTTGTTTTCTTTTAGTTTATATTTGCTTATTTCTACTACTTCGCCTTCTTTTAATTTCTGTAAATCTTCTAAAAACTCAAATTTTTCCACTTTTTTAGGCTTAATTTCAAGCCCTTCAATGCACTCTTTAACAAAGTTGTTTATCTCTTTTATTATTTTTGCCTCTTTTGTATCGTTTTTATAAAGTATTTTATTTTTTATATTGCTTATAATTGTTTCGATATCTTTTTTAACATTTTTTTTAAAAATTATTGTTTTTAAATTAAAAAAAGTTAAAAATAAAAGAGTCAGTAAATAAAAAAGCCCTAAAAAAAAGGCTATCCATACTGCATTTGGAAGAGTTATGCTAATGTCTAATATTTCAAATGTTGTATAAGAGTCATTTTGAATATAGACAAAGAGTGTAACTATTGCTATAAAGATTAAACTGAAAATAGAGTATTTTTTCATTTGCCTTCTTTTTCAATGATTTGTCTGCAAATTATACAATACTTTGCATAGGGTTTAATTTTTAATCTCTCTTCTCCGATTGGCTCATCGCACATTTCACATATTCCATAAGTTCCTTCTTCTATTTTTTTTAATGCTTCTTCAATTTCTGCAAGTTCTTTTTTTTGGTTTAAATAAATTTGATAATCTCTCCCGCTGTCCATACTTGCTACTGCAAAATCTCCGTCTTCTTTTATTTCACATCTGCTGATATCCTGTATTTCTGTTGATATGTTGTTTAATATTTTTTCAAGTTCTGCTTTTCTCATTAAAAGCATTTCTTTAAAATGTAAAATGTTCATACTCATCTCCTCTCCTTTTATTTATGATATGGGTGGTTGTTGTTTATGCTAAGACCTCTGTAAATCTGCTCAAAAAGCACTAATTTTGCAATTTTATGGCTCATTGTAAGAGGACTTAGTGAGATATTAATCCCTTTTTTTTTAAATTCCTCATCAAACCCGTAAGCTCCTGCTATAAAGAAGTTAACGGTTGAATGGTTTAAAAGTTTTGCAAATTCAAAGCTGTCTATTAATTTACCCTCGGGAGTTAAAATAATATTAAAACCGGTTTGGGTATATTTTTCGAAAATTTTAGAGTATTCTTTTTTAGGGTCTTGGGTTTTTGCCAAATTTTTATGGTATAGGGTGATATTGTTTACTTTTGCAAAAGGAGCAGATTTTTTTATAAAGTCTTTAATTTCCTTTTGAAAATCCTCTTTTTTTTCGATTGAATAGACGTTAATTTGCATATATCACTTCCTATGACCTTAAAATTTGCTGGAATTTTATCATAAATTCTTACACCTCCTATAACAGCCACAGGGTGATAAGAATATTTTATAAGCTCTATAACTTTTTGACCTAAAATGTTTGAAGTCTTTTTTGTAGAAGTTTGTCTGTAAGCCCCAAGTCCTATATAGCTTAAAGGGAGGGAATTTGCATTTAAAATTTCTTCTTTGTTGTGGGTTGAGAGCCCTACAATTTTTTTTTGGTTTTTTTTCTCATCTGTAAAATAAAATTTTTCTTTTATTTCCCATTTTCCGTTTTTTAACTTTTCTATTACTTCAAACGGGCTTAGGTTATATCTTTTACAAATATTTTCCAAGTCTTCTTGACCTATGTGAATTCCATCAGCCATATTCAAAAGCTCAAGCGTGTCGTTAATAATAAGAGGTTTTTTCCAGTATTTTTTAATCTCTTTTAATCTCTCTTTTTTTTCTTCATTTGAAGAGTTTTTATCTCTGTATTGAAGTATTTTTGCCTTTAATCCTTTAGCGGTTTGGCAAAAATCTTTTATGGAGATGTTGTATTTTTTTAACGTATCATAGTCTAAAAGTGCATAAATTGCCATTTATACACTCTTTAGCGAATATTTTAAGAGGTCTGATATTGTTTTTTTAAGTTCATCCCTTTTTACAACCATATCAATTAGTCCGTGTTCGAGTAAAAATTCGGCTCTTTGGAAACCTTCTGGCAGGTCTTCTCCGATTGTCTGTTTAATTACCCTTGGTCCTGCAAATCCAATCATAGCTCCAGGTTCTGCTATAATGTAATCTCCTAAAAATGCAAAACTTGCGCTTACTCCTCCAAATGTTGGGTCTGTTAGGACTGAAATGTAAGGAAGTTTTTGCTCTGCAAGACTTGCTAAAGCCGCTGATGTTTTTGCCATCTGCATTAAGCTAAACGTACTCTCTTGCATTCTAGCTCCGCCTGAAGTTGAAACAATTACAAGTCCTTGGTTTTTATCAATTGCTCTCATAACCGCTCTTGCTATTTTTTCACCTTCAACACTTCCTAAGCTTCCCCCCATAAAAGCAAAATCAAACACAACAAGCTGTGTAGGAATGCCGTTTATTTTACACTCTCCTGAAATTACGGAGCTTTTTCTTCCTGTTTTTTTGTATCCTTCTTCTATTCTTTTTTTATAGCTTTTTTTATCTACAAAATTAAGAGGGTCTGTTGGTTCAAGGTTTTTGTCATATTCTACAAATGTTCCTTCATCTGCAAGAAGTTTGATTCTCTCATTTGCACTCATTCTAAAGTGATATTCACATTTAGGACAGGTGTTGTGCTCTTTTTGGACTTCTTTATAAAAACTGATAGCCCCGCATGCCGGACATTTAATCCAGCTTGTAGGTTTTTCGTCTTTTGAAGGCTGAGGGCGTTTGAATTTTTTTAAAAAATCGCTAAATCCCATTTTTATTCCTTAATAATATTTAAAATTTCTTCTAAATATTCATATTTCGGACTCATTACAATTAAATCATCTTCAAAATGCCAAAAACAGTCACTGTTATAAAACTTAGCAGCCGCAATGTCAAATTCCCTTATTTCCCCTTTGTAAATTACAGCTTTGCTTGACTCACCGTAAGATAAAGAG
>JAMOSM010000161.1 GCA_027063075.1 Nautiliaceae bacterium
GTCAGCTAAATAATCGCTACCTTTTACCGTATCAAACGTATGAAGTTCTTCGTTATCTGTTGGGTCAACATTTGCCAAAGCGGCATTAATACCACCTTGAGCAGCACCTGTGTGTGAGCGTGTAGGATAAACTTTTGTAAGAACTGCAATATCTAAATCTTTATTTTCCTTAACGGCACTAAGTGCGGCATATAGCCCTGCACCACCGGCACCAACAATTAAAACATCTACTTTCATAATGCTCCTTTTTTATAAAATTTTCCCATTATAACAAAATCTTATAATAAAAACTTTTAAGCACAAAAAAGATAAATCTTATCTGTTACTAAAAGAAACTAATTTATAATAAAGCTCTAAAAGATTTTTTTGAATTTTAAGATTTATAATTTTTATTTCCAAAAAACTTGCCATTTTAGAATTTTCAAGCACTTCTAAATCAAGCTGCGTTGCACTGCCCGCTTTTATTGACTCTTTTGTGGAATTAATCAAACTATCGTAAATTTTTATATTCTCTTTATAAATTTTTATTTTCTTTTTTAAAGAGTTAATTTGAGCTAAAATCATATTAAACGTATTTAAAAGCGCTCTTTTTTTATCTTCAAAAAGATATTTAGATTTTAGATAATCAAGCTTTGTTTTTTCCACTCTCGTTTTAGCATTCATATCAATAGGGAGTGTTGCACTAAGTCCTACTGTATAATAGTTTTGTTTGTCGCTGATTCTTTTATTTTCATATTTTTTATAATTGTAACTCCCGTTAAAAGAGATTGTTAAAAGCTGGTTTCCAAGCTGCATTTTATACAGATAATATTTTATTTTTTCAAATTCTTTTTGAGTTAATAGTTCAATGTTTTTATTTAAATACTCACTCTTTGAAAGAATATTAAAATATGGCAGTTTAACTGTTTCAATATTGACATCTGATAAATTTTTAAACGCAGATTTAATCTGAATCAAAGAAGAAATAACATCTTGCATAGAAAGTTTTAGGTTGTTAAGATTTAAAATAGCATTGTCAAGTAAACTTGAATCTCCCGTTCCGCTTAAAAAAGCTTCTTTTTTTCTCTCAACATCTATTTTTGCATTTTTAATTTTTAAATCAAGTATTTTTTTATTTAACAGATTTATTTTATAATCAAAAGCCAAGTCTAAAGCCTGTTTTATAAGAGCTCTTTTTTGAAGCTCTAAATTCTTAAGCTTATATTTTTTTAAAATATCTGCGTATTTTATAGAATAGTAAATAGCCCCGCTTTTAAAAATAGGCTGATTTATAGAAATAGAAAACTGATTTGTGGTGCTTTGATAACCTGAAATATTATCCTTTTGATAAAGATACTGAAGCATTACAGGATTAATCCAGCTTCTTTTTGTCTCTTTCGCTTCTTTAACTGATTTTAATCTATCAATATTTAACTCATTTTGTTTGATATCACTTAAAATAGAAGCATAAAGAAAAAAAGGGATTAAAAAAAACAGCTTCTTCAACTATCATCCTTTAACGCATCTTTTAATCTGTCAAACCCTTCATCAATTTCCTTATAAGTAATTGTAAGAGGAGGTAAAAATCTAACAGAATTGCTTCCGGCTTTAAGAACTAATACTTTATTTTCAAACGCTCTTTTTACAACCTCATCTCTTATTTCAGAAGAATGAGCCCTAAGAGCTCTCATAAGTCCGATACCAGATACGCTATCAAATTTATCAGGAAACTCTCTTGCAACTTCAAGAAGCTTTGCTTCAAAATATTCAATTGTCTCTTTAAGCTGAGAGCTTTTATAATAATCATCTAAAATATACAAAACTTCAATTCCTACTCTTGTTGAGAGATAATTTCCACCAAAAGTACTTCCATGATCTCCCGGTTTTAACACATCAGTTAAATTTGTAAGCACAGCACCTATCGGAACTCCTCCACCAAGACCTTTTGCAAGGGTTATAATATCAGGAGTAATTTCATATAAATTACTTGCTAAAAACTCACCCGTTCTATAAATTCCCGTTTGAACTTCATCCACAATAAGTAAAATATCCCTTTTTCTAAGCTCTTTTTCAAGTTCTTGAATTTCTTCTTTATCAAAAGGATTAACTCCGCCTTCTCCCTGAATTAACTCAATCATAACGGCAATTGTTTTATCATCGATTCTATTGTAAATATCTTTTATATTTTTCGCATACTCAAACCCGTCAGGAAAAGGTCCAAAATACTGATGAAACTTTGGCTGACCTGTGGCTTTTAAAGTAGAAATTGTTCTTCCGTGAAATGAGTTCTCAAGAGTAATTACTTTATATCTCTTAATTTCTCCATTTACTTCACCATATTTTCTTGCAATCTTAAGTGCCGTTTCGTTTGCTTCGGCTCCGGAGTTACAAAAAAACACTCCCCCCTCTTCCATAGGACTTCTAACAATCAACATCTCAGCAAGTTTCTCCTGAGGTGGAATTCTAAAAAGATTTGAAATATGAATAATTCTGTTAGCCTGATCACAAATTGCATTTGCAAGCCTTACATTTGAATGCCCAACACTAACAACCCCGATTCCACTGGTAAAATCTATATACTCATTTCCCTCTTTATCCCATAAAGTTGCATTTTCTCCTTTTACAAAAGCAACATCAAACCTTGCATAAGTATTTAAAAGATAGTTCATTTTCTCTCCTTATATTCCGTAAAATTCAAAATCCAATTCAGTCTTGTGTTTGCTAAAAATTCCAACTTTATCTCCAAACATCTTAAGAAAACTCAGCAAATTTTCCATCTCCTCTTCTTCAATATCACCAACAATTACACTTATTTTTTTTGCATTATCCATCAGATACAAAACCCCTGCAACTTCTTCAAGAGTGGTCTTATGATTTAAAAGCTCTTTTTTTACCCTAATAGATTTTAAAACCACCTCTACAAAATCTTCAAAATCCATATCCTCTTTTAGATTTTCATCATAAACATCAAAAACATATGCAAGTCTTGCAAGAAGTAAAGGAAGTTTTTTTGAAGTTTTTAAAATATCAACCTTTGAAAACTCCTCACTTCCTCCCATTACCACAAAATCTTTAGTAAGTTTTTTTGGCTTTTCATTATAAAAAATAATTAAATCACTTGATTTCAAAAACTCTTCATCTTTGTTTGTATAATACTCACCCTTCTTTTCAAACATTTTTTTTCCTTTAATTTATGGTATAATTCGCGCCCTAAAAATCTATAAAGGATTATACTTGTTTTCTAAAATTTTACAAAATTATAACTCAAAAAACATTAAATTTGATATTTTAGCCGGAACTGTAGTATCAGTTGCACTGATTCCAGAAGTTATTGCATTTAGTTTCGTAGCAGGAGTATCTCCTGTTGTAGGACTTTATACAGCTTTTATTTTAGGACTTATTGCAGCGGCTTTTGGCGGAAAACCAGGACTTATTAGCGGTGCTGCAGGAAGTGTTGCCGTTGTGGTGGTAAGCCTTGTTCAAAAATACGGAATAGAATATCTTTATCTTGCGGCAATACTTGCAGGCATTATTCAAATTCTTGTTGGCATTTTAGGGTTTGCAAAATTTATACGTCTTGTCCCTATGCCTGTAGTTTATGGCTTTGTAAATGGCCTTGCAATTGTAATTGCGTATTCTCAGTTTCAGTTTTTTAAAGGGGAGAGTTTTTGGATTTATATTTTAGTTATTCTTACAATGCTAATAATGTACTTTTTACCAAAATACACAAAAGCAATTCCGGCAGGTCTTGGGGCAATTATAGCAATTACGGCAATTGTATGGATATTTCATATTGATACAAAAACAATTGGAGATTTAGCTCATATAAAAGGAGAGTTTCCGTCTTTTCACCTTCCGGATGTTCCTTTAAACTTTGAAACGTTGAAAATAGTTCTTCCATATGCTGTGATTATGGCACTTGTTGGACTTATTGAATCCCTTTTAACCCTTGAAGTATTAGAAGAACTTAGCAATGAAAGGGGAGATGGCAACAAAGAGGCAAAGGCACTTGGAGCCGGAAACGCAATAAGCGGAATGTTTGGAGGAATGGCAGGATGTGCTATGATAGGACAGACAATTATAAACCATACATCAGGAGGACGCGGAAGACTAAGCGGTATTACAGCCGCAGTTTTAATAATTTTATTTGTTGTGTTTTTATCACAGTGGATTGAAAAAATTCCTTTAGCGGTATTAATCGGAATTATGTTTATGGTCAGCATTGCAACATTTGAGTGGGCAAGTCTTGATAAAATCAAAAGAATGCCAAAAGAAGATGCATTTGTATTGATTGTTACAACACTTGTAACTATATTTACAGACCTTGCCGTTGCAGTAATAAGCGGAGTTATAATCTCTGCCCTTGTTTTTGCATGGAAACACGCAAAAGTCTATTTTAAAACCAGTGAAGAAAACGGCAAAAAAATATATGAATTTGAAGGCCCCCTGTTTTTTGGAAGCACAAGAAGTTTTATTGAAAGCTTTGATATTGAAAATGATCCAAATGAAGTTGTAATGGATTTTAAAAATGTTCGTGTAATGGATGCAAGCGGAGTTGAAGCAATTGATAAAATTACAAAAAGATACCTCCAAGCCGGAAAAAAACTCACTATAAGACACTTAAGCGATGAGTGTAAAAAACTTTTAAAAACTGCGGGACCTTATTGCACTTATGAAGAAGATGACCCAAATTATAAAGTGGCAATAGACCCTAAAAAACTTACATAAAACTAACAGGGTCCATATCCACTTTTGCTCTTAACAAATCAATACAAGGGTATATAATTTTATGAAGGTTTTTTCCTTTAAAAAGAGCCTGGTATCTGTATTTTCCCTGGATTTTAAAAATAGGAGCCT
>JAMOSM010000162.1 GCA_027063075.1 Nautiliaceae bacterium
GGCTTTTTGAATTGCTTTTAGGTTGAAAATTTCTTTTAGTTTTTCAATCTCTTTTAGTTTAGAGCTAAGCTCAAAAATGGTGTTTTGGATATTTTCTTCTATTTTTTTGATTTTCTTATCAAAATACCCAAATTGTTTTAAGACTTTTCTTTTTTTAGCTTCAAGCTCTTTTAATTCATTTATTAGCTCATCTACAAGATTTTCTTCAATATCTTTTTTATAGGCAATTTTTGCAAGCACTTCTTCAATATCTTTTTTTAATTCAATAAGAGCATTTTTATAAATATAAAGCTTTTCAATATTTAAAGCTTCTTGCTTAAATTTTCTATAAAAAATAAAATACTGCCTGTAATCCATAAGCTCGTTTGCAAACTCTTCATAATTAATCTCACCCGCTTCTACTCTATCAAGAGTTGTAAAAATAGTCTCTTTTATGCTTTTTGCATCAAATACCGCTTTATTTACGTTAAAGATTTTATTATAAAGATTTACAAAAGTGTTGTAGTTTTTTATGGTTGTAAGTTTAAAATCAAGTCTTTCTCTATCAAGTCCATATATGATTTTTTTGTATTCTTCGTTTGTTTGAGGGCGGTATTTTAAAGGTGCCTCGTTAGCGTAATCTATCGCTTCTTTTAAAGATACTATCTCATCACCTTTTAAGACTCTGTTTAAATCAAATTTTTGCTTGCTAAAAATCCTTTTGATATCGCCTGAGCGCTTATACATCAATACAAAATAATCTTCAAATTCATAAACTATAAAAGAGTTATCGTATCTAAAATAAAAATCCTTAAAACTCTCTTTATTCGGGTCTATCCCAAGAGATTTTATATCGGAGTTGTAATAGTAATGAATTGCTCTAATAGCAGTAGTTTTTCCACTCCCGTTATCCCCTACAAAAAATACGTTTTTTTTGCGTAAATCTATTTCTGCGAAATTAAAATTGGCGGCGTTAAAAAAATATACCTTATTCATCAACTTCTCCTTCACTTATCGCATCTACAATATCAAGATAATAATTTATAGAATTTAGCACAATGTATTCGTCTTTTTTGCCTCTTTTTTCTATAACGTAAAATCT
Source organism: Nautiliaceae bacterium (assembly GCA_027063075.1). Lineage (GTDB taxonomy): Bacteria > Campylobacterota > Campylobacteria > Campylobacterales > Nautiliaceae > Caminibacter. Next base: position 1,082 of record JAMOSM010000162.1, read on the forward strand.
CTCAAGCAGATTAAATAATTTATCAGTAATTTCGAGTAAATCATCTGTATCAAAAAGTGCTTTTATTATCTTTTCATCTTTTTTGGCTTCAAATCTTTTTATAAATTCGCTTTTTTTTATTTTATGCCCCTTATCAAGATGAACAAAAACTTTTTTTAACTGAGCAACTGCTAAAATAAGCTGTTTGTGAGAGTTAAAAAACTTCTCTTCTTCATCCGCTTTTAAGTCCTTACTTAGATAAAAATATCCGTTTTCACCCACTAAATAAAGTCCGATTTTGTTAAGAGTCCTATTTAGTGATTCAAAATTCTCATCTTCCATAAGCCAGGATGCTTCTTTTTGAAATTTCGAAGAGTTAGTAGAGATTATTATACCCTTACTTAATATCTCAAAAATTATACTTTCCATTTTACTACCCTTACGTTAAATTCGTTATATTCTTTTGTGTATGTTAGTTTTTTATCGAAGTGATTGAGGATATAGACAAACACCCTAACACTTTCATTTAAAAGCTCTTTATCGATTTTTCCGACATAATCGATAATACTTTTAAATATATCATCACTCCCTTCAATACTTTTAATAAGTCCTTTTAAATCGATTAAACTTATCACTTCTTCAAGGTCTCTTTTTACACGGGATTTTTTGATTTGTTTTGGCTTTGTAAATTTCCCTACAATACTTCTAATTTTTTCATAATTTATATACGCGCTATCAGGTACATATTCAAATTTTTGTTTTATAACAAAACGTTTTGTTATAAGAAAATCATCTATTTTACTATCTTCATTTATTATTAAATGGGCTATTTTAAAGAGTTTTTGATTAAAGTACCTTTTCTTTTCTGTTTGAGAAATAAATTCTCTTAATCTTTTTAAATAACTGTCAATATTTTGATTTAGATGTATAATATCAAGTAATATATCTTTGATAAACTCCTTAAAATCATCAAATTCCATAAACTCTTCAAAAACATTCACTATCATTTCGTTTTTAACCATAACCTCTTCAACATCTTTTAAAATATTTTTCGCTTCTTTTATCAAAAATTCAAGTTCGCTCACTTCATCATTCTCAAGCTTTTCAATAAGCCCTAAAAGCCTTTTATCCCGGTTTTTCATTCCCTGATAAATTTTATTTAAAAGTTTGAAAATCAAATCCTTTAAATAGTTGCTTTTGTTTAGTTTATATTCTTCTTTAAGCTCTATTAGCTTTTTAAGTTCTTTATCAAAATCTTCTGCTATATAGCTAAAATCAGCCCTTGCAAGCAGAGTATCTACAAAAGTAAAATATATCTCATTAAGATAATAAAACCCGCCGATTTTGTTAAAAAGACCTATTTCAATAAGTTCCTTAGGAACTGAGAGTAATTTTTTATTTTTATACGCACTGTCTAAAATTTTTCTGTGACGGCAAAGAAGATTTAAAAGCTCAATATGTTTCATAACCTCTCCTAAACAAGTCTAACGTCAATAAAACTTCCATTCTCAAACTCATCAAGTCTTTTTAAAACTTCAACAATTCTCTTAACTCCCTCTTCTAAAGAAACTCTTGAAGCTTCAACTCTATCTAAGCTTGGAAATAAAGAATGATTTGCACTTATTACTTTAGCCACCATATCCGTATCAATCACTCCGGGAGCTAACGCATAAAATTTAGTATCTACAACCTCTTTAGCATAAATACTAACCATCATATTAACAGCACATTTACTAAGAGCATACCCTCCCCATCCAGAATTACCATTAACAGCAGCTCCACTACTCATTACCACTATTTTTTTAGTAAAAGGTACAAGTTCATCTATTAAAACTTTATTAGCCCACACATTAACATCAAAAATAGTTTCAAGTTCTTTTACACTCCACTCTTTCATAAATTTAATTTCACCTAAAATACCTGCATTTAATATTGCTAAATCAAGTTTATCTTCTATTTCCAAAGCATCAATAGCTCTTGATATCTTCTCAAAAGCTCTAAAATCCACTTTAGAAAATTTAATGGCTTCTTCAAAAGGATTACTTCTACCAAGACCATAAACCTCTGCTCCCTCTTCTAAAAAATACTTTACTAATCCATACCCTATCCCTTTACTTATACCTGTAATTAATACTTTCATTTTTCTTCCTTATAAAGTTTTTCTAATCTTTCTAAAATGGGAGGATGAGAATAATAAATAAAAGAATAAATTTTGCTGACTTTTGGAAAATGCTTATTTTCTTTCACTAATTTTTTAAGAGCACTTCCTAAAGCTTTTTTACTAACAAGCTCGCTTCCCATTTTATCCGCTCCAAACTCATTATGACGGGATATAAGATTAACAAAAGGCTGAAGTACAAAAAATACCATATCACTAAATAAAAGTCCTATAATTATAATATTTGCCCCATTTTTTGGTACTCCTAACTCTTTAAAAAACTCATTTGGCAAATTTCCAAGTAAAGCAAAAAATATAAATAGTACAATACCTATTAAAATTATATTTTTTAATATATCTTTATGTTTAAAATGTCCAAGTTCATGTCCAAGAACAGCTAAAATCTCCTCTTTATTAAGCTTTTTTAACAACGTATCAAAAAGAACTACTCTTTTACTTTTACCAAGCCCAGCAAAATAAGCATTAAGCCTTGTATCTCTCTTACTTGCATCCATAACAAAAACACCACTTGCTCTAAAGCCTACTTTTTTCATCATATCTTCGATAGATTCTTTTAATTCTTTATTTTCTAAAGGTTCAAACTTATTAAACCAGGTTGCAAAAAAAGGATATAAAATATTTAATAAAATAATAACTATAAAACTAAAAAAAAATCCTATTAACCACCAATTTTTAAAATTATCAATAAAATAAATAAGTCCTGTAAAAAAAACTCCTCCAAAAACAACAAATAAAGTAATTTTTTTTATCTCATCGACCAAAAACATTTTCCAAGACGCTACATTAAAACCAAATCTCTTATCAATATGCTTTTCCCATATATGAATTGGTAGGGTTAAAATATAATTTATCAAAAAAAACACACCAAGCACCTTCAATTCTCCTAAAAGAGTACCGTCATAAAAAATATAATTTATAATAAAAAGCCCACCGCTTAACCAAAAAACCACTAAAAAAAGAGAAATTAAGCCATTAAATATTTCTATAGTATGTTTATAAATAGAGTAAATTGCAGCTATCTTAAAATCTTCTAATGATAATAAAACAGGTCCCTTTTCAAATTCTCTTTTTATAAACAAGACTTCATTAATTTCAAGCAATACTTTAACGGCAATATAAATACCATACAAAGTTATTAAAAAATTCACCATAAATACGCCTTTTTTATCAAAATTATACCTAAATCATACAAATAAATTTTAAAAAACAAAAAGATTTTATTTATAAAAAACTTTACAAAGAAACGAAAAGAAAATAGAAGAAAATTAAGTTTTAAGTTAATAAAATTTATTAAATAAAATAGATTTTAAATAAAAAGAATATTTAATAAATTAAAACAAGGAAGATAAACACATAGCGCCAGACTCTTAGTAAGGGGAGAGGGAAATAAAGCTTTAAAAGATATTTACTGATAAGCGTAGCAGGGACCTACTTTCCCACATCCGTAAGGATGCAGTATCATCAGCGCTGTAGGGCTTAACTTCCTGGTTCGAAATGGTTCAGGGTGTTTCCCCTACGCTTTTC
>JAMOSM010000163.1 GCA_027063075.1 Nautiliaceae bacterium
CCGAAATAAAAACCGAATTTAAAAAAGTTCATTTTAAGGACTTTGAATTTAACGGATTTTCTATAGGATATGAAGATGAAGAAAAAATAGGGGTAAGATTTTTTATAAATACAGACATTCACTCAATTAAACTTGAAGAACTTGAAAAAGTTGATTTAAGTATGATTTTAAATTTTGCAATAGAGTATGTAAGTCTAAAACAAAATACAAAATTTAAAATCTATTTTGACCCTTCAATTCCGGAAATTTACATAAATAAAAAAGCATTTCTAAATCTTTTATTTGATATTTTTGAAAATCAAAAGGAAATTTATATAGAAACCAAAATTAACATAGGAGAGTATATAAAACTAAACAATAAAAAATACCCTATAATTTCAGTCATCATTAAAACTTTTCCCAAAAAACAGATAAAAAATAATTTCTTTGAAGTAATAAATAAAAAAGACGGATATATTATCCAAATACCACTTATTAAGGAAAAAAATGAAAATAGTAATTCTTGATACAGAAACCACAGGCAACAAAGATGCTGATAGAATATGTCAGCTAAGTTATATAGTGCTTAATGAAAATCTTGAAATAGAAGAAATTTATAACGAACTTGTAAAACCTCCTCTTCCTATAAGCTACGAGGCAATGGCAGTTCATCATATTACAAATGAAATGGTAGAAGACAAACCTATTATAAAAGAAACTGAAGCGTTTAAAAGATTAAAAGAATTAAATACTCAAGAAAACTTTATAGTAATTCACAATGCAAAATTTGATTTAGATATGCTTGAAAAAGAGGGATTTAGCTCTTCTTTTAAACTAATAGATACTTTTAGAATTTTAAAACATCTAATACCAGAAGGGAAATTCTCACTTCAATATAATCGTTACGCCCTTGGACTTTATAAAAAAGAACCGCAGATATGTCAAAAATACAATATCAAAATAAACGCCCACGATGCCTTAGGAGATGTAATAGTTTTATACCTGCTTTTTGATTATTTAATAAAAACATATGAAAAAACATTTGAAGAATTAGAAAACCTTACTAAAAAACCTGTTTTATACGACAAATTCTATCAAGGAAAATATAAATTCGAAAAAATAAAAGAAGTCTTAATAAAAGACCCAGATTATATTGAATATCTTTTAAACTCAACCGATTTAGACTTAGACGTAAAATATTCAATCGAACATCATTTACAAAACCTTGATGAACCTATGCAATTTAGATTTAATATAGGAAAATATAAAGGTATGCTTATTGAAGATGTAGCTGAGATTGATATTCAATATTTAAGCTGGGCTTATCATAATATGAAAATGGGCAAATGGATGAGAAAAAAAATAGGAGAAATTATAGGAAAAGCCTAATCTATTCCTAAATATTTTTTCTTAATTTCATCACTTGCAAGAAGAGCTTTTGCATCATCTTCAAGCACAATTTTTCCATTTTCCATTACATATCCCCGGTTTGCAATTTTAAGCGCAGCCCCAGCGTTTTGCTCTACAAGCAGAATTGTTACATCTTTTTCTTTGTTTAAATTTATCAAAATAGCAAAAACCTCTTTTACAATTTTTGGCGCAAGCCCTAAAGACGGTTCATCTAAAACAAGCATTTTAGGCTCACTCATCAAAGCCCTTGCAATTGCAAGCATCTGCTGCTCACCACCGCTTAAACTTCCTCCGTAACTGTTTCTTTTTTCTTTAAGACGGGGGAAAAGTTCATACATTTCATTTCTTAATCTTTCATAATTTTCATCATTTAAATAAGCCCCTATTCTTAAATTTTCCTCAACCGTTAAGTTAATAAAAATCTTTCTTCCCTCAGGCACAAGAGCCATTCCCCTTTTTACAATAAGATGGGTTGGAATTTTAGAGATATCGGCTTCAACAAACTCAACATACCCCTCTTTTTTTACCAGATTAAAAATAGCATTTAAAGTAGAAGTTTTTCCTGCTCCGTTTGCCCCGATAATAGTTACAATCTCACCTGCTTTTACTTCAAAACCAATACCCCTTACAGCTTCAATTACCCCATATTTAACTTTCAAATCCTTAACCCTCAACATCGATATCTCCTAAATAAGCTTTAATCACCGCTTCATTTTTCATCATATCAGCAGGCTTTCCTTCAAAAATGGTTTTTCCATAATCTAATACAAGCACCCTATCTGCTATTTTTTGAACAAATTTCATATCGTGTTCTATAAAAAGAATGGTTTTTTCCTTCTCTTCCCTTAATCTAAAAACAGTCTCAGCAAGTTCGTCAGTCTCTTTAGGATTCATTCCAGCAGCCGGTTCATCTAAAAGCAGTAAATCGGGTTCAGTAGCCAAAGCCCTTGCTATTTCAACCTTTCTTTGATTCCCGTAACTAAGAGCCGTTGCATTATGCTCAGCATACTGTGCTATATTTAAAAACTCTAAAATCTCCATTGCCTTTTCTTTATAAAGCCTCTCTTGCTTAAAAAAGCGAGGAAACCTGAAAACCGCCTCAAAAAAACTGTATTCATAATGATTATGAAACCCTATAAGCACATTTTCTAAAACGCTCATACTTTTAAAAAGCCTTATATTTTGAAAAGTTCTTGCAATACCTTTTTGAACAATTTCAACAGGACTAAGACCTGTTATCTCTTCATCTTTAAAATAGATATGCCCACTTGTAGGTTTTAAAACCCCTGTAATAATATTAAAAAGAGTAGTTTTCCCAGCTCCGTTTGGTCCAATAAGTCCAAAAATCTCAAGCGGTTTTACATAAAAACTCACATCTTTTATAGCAACAACCCCACCAAATTTTTTAGTTACTTTATCAACTTTTAGCATTTAAAAACTCCTCTCCAAATTTTCTTGCCCACTTAATAAAAAGCCTTTTTGTATCGATTTTGCCTAAATCTTTATTATTTACAATATACTCATATAACATTTCCGAACAAACAACAGCATTAGAAAAGCCTCTTCCTCCCATTCCGTTGATTATATAAAGACCATCTTTATAAAAAATCTCTTTTGGCAAATCCCCTTTTACAATATGCCTATTTTCTAAAAGAGTTTTCTTAACATCTATTATTTTACCAGCCACAGGAAAATAATCAATACTTGCAGCTCTAAAGCCCCCTTTTATATCTAAAAGCTCATAATCTCTAATATCAACAATTTCCCTTGCCTTTTTAATAAGTTCTAACGCTTCTTGCTCATTTTCTTGACATTCAAAACAATCCCTTTTATGAGTAGCCCCAATTTTTATAACTCCATCAATCTCACCTACCGAACAGTTTTTGTGATAATAATGAGAAAGATTTAAATCACTTTTTATCTCAATTCTCTCACCCCATACAGCTCTTATTTTTATATAAGGGATTTTTAAAACCTCTTTAGCCCCGGTTGCTAAAATAATATTTTTTGTTTTAATTTTTTCATTTATAATCCAGTAATTCTCTTTTTGTTCTATTTTTTTAACTTCTAATTTTTCAAAATTTACTCTTATCTTTTTTTTAACTTCTTCAGGGTCTATAACACTTCCAATATCAAAGAAAAAACCATTATCCACTTTTTTAAAAGGAAGTCTTATTTCCTTTTCATATTTTTTAAATTTTTCAATATCCCTCTCGTCTCTTGGTAAAATTAAAACACCTTTTGTATGTGTATTAATTCCTAAACCCTTATAAAAATCAATCGATTTTAAAATGGCATCGTTAATAAAACGGGTATATGCTGTATCAAATCCAACTTTAGGAAACAAAAAAGCACCAGCCGCCCTGCTTGCATTTGAGATTACATCATCTTTATCAATAAGCAAAGTATTAAACTCTTTTAATCTATATGCACTCAAAAGTCCAGCAATTCCCGCGCCTATTACAACAAAATCAAAATGTTTCATCAAACGCCATTTCAAGTTTTGTTTTATCTATGTTTTTTAACTCCTCAAAAATAAATCTTCTAAAATCGTTTTTGTCTATTTTTGCTTCAACATAAAGCATTTTCTCTTTTTTTGAAAACCAGCTATCTCCCTGAATTGCATTTACAATTACAAAATTTCTTACAGACTCTTTTAAACGATTTAATTCTTTTTTAGAAAGCCCGACTCTTCTTGCAAAAAGCTCTAATTTTGCATTAAGTTTATTAACTAACTCACTAACCCCAACAGAAAATGCCTCTTCTTGTTTTAGTCTTGTAGGCTTATCCGTATGAATTTTACCAATAGACTGAAAAGAAGACTGATAACACACCCAAAAAGGAGCTGGAAGTTTATTTATATAACATTTTGTGAAATTTTTTACATTTGTAGAAGTATTACTAATACTACACCCTATAAAAAGAGGAATTACAAACCAGATATACGGCTTCATTATATGCCTTTTTTAATAAAATTATAATATAAAATTAGATAGAAAAAAGAGATTAAAAATAAAATGAAAAATATAAGACTCAAAACAAGGTATAAGAGCCAGACACTATTTAGCAAAAAATAAAAAAAGAAAAAAAAGAGATCATCTTTTTGAAAATTGTGGAGACTTTCTTGCTTTCTTTTTTCCGTATTTTTTTCTCTCAACCACTCTCGCATCTCTTGTAAGAAGACCTGCCGGTTTTAAGATAGCTCTGAATTCCGGAGCATATTCAACTAAAGCTTTTGAAATTCCGTGTTTAATAGCATCAGCCTGAGCAGCAAAACCACCGCCGAATACTTTAACATCAATATCAAAGTTACCTTCTTGTTTTGTAAGTCTAAGAGGCCAGATTACCCTAAGCTTAAGTGCTTCTCTTCCACCTAAAAACTCATCTAAGCTTTGTCCGTTGATTGTCAAATTACCGCTACCGTTTTTTAGCCATACTTTTGCTACCGCTGTTTTTCTTTTTCCAGTTGCATAAATTCTTCCGTGCATTTTCATTAGTTACCCTTTACTTGAGCTGTATGAGGATGATTTTCACCTGCATAAACTTTAAGTTTTTTTAGCATTTTTCTTCCAAGTTTAGTTTTAGGAAGCATTCCTCTTGTTGCAAGTTTAAATAGTTTTTCCGGATTGTTTTTAAGTAATTTTTCTACTGTCTCTTCTTTAACATGACCAAAATAACCTGTGTGTTTGTAGTATTTGTCTTCTAATTTTTTAGATGTTGAAAATTTAACTTTATCAGCGTTAATAACAACTACATAATCACCACAATCAACATGTGGAGTATAATAAGGTTTATGTTTTCCTCTTAAAATTGTAGCAATTTCAGTAATTAATCTACCAAAAGTTTTATCTTTAGCATCTATTAAAATCCAGTCTCTTTTAACTTCTTCAGGTCTTATAGATTTTGTAAATTTCATTATCACACCTTTTGTGAATTTTTTAGGTATGAAATTGTAGTCGCCAAAACTTAAAAAAAGCTTAATTTAAGTAAAGTTTAAGTTTTAGAAATTAGAAAATTTAAGAACAAGCTCAATTTCACCTGCAGGAATTCTAAGTTCTCTGCTAATTTCCTCAACGGAATATCCTTTTTTGAAAAGAGAGAGTATCTTATCTTCTTCGTGTTTACTGATGTTTAAACAGTTATTAAGAGGGCTTTTTTTTATTTTATACTCTAAAGACGCTATTTTTTCTTCAACTTTTTTATAAAACTTTGTATTTTTCTCTTCCATATATTTAATATCATCTACAACTGTTTCTATAATCTCTTCTATTTTCTCAATTGCCTTTATTGACTCATTTTCCTTTAGTTTTTTCTTAAGTAAAAACACCTCTTTGTTAAGCTCTTCTAAACCTAGCTCAATAGAAGCAAATTTTCTTTCGATTCTCTTTTCAATACTTAAAATATAAAAAAAAAGAAATAAAATAAAACCGCTAAGACCTATAAAAATAATTAAATACAAATTATCCATTTTTTGCTTTCATCTCCCTAATTATCGCTCTTTCCCTTGCAGTAATAAAAGCATTATAGTCTTTTTCGTCTCTTTCGTGCATATGAAGTATTTTTGCCGTGTTTTCATCTATTGCTTCAAAAATTACAGGCACTTTTCTTTTAGGAAAAACAGGCAAATCAAATCTTGCATAATATTTTTTGCCTTTTTTAAAAAGTTTGTCTTTTATTTTAAAATATTCAAATCCAATTCCTTGCGTTTCACTTTTATATTTTAAAGGAAGCAGTTTTTTTTCCTCGTTTTTTACAATAGAAGTAAGCTCATCCACTTTTCTGTGAAGCGCAACTAAAAGTTCAAGCAAAACAGGGTCTGTATCTTTTGTTTCTCCTCTTGCCTTTGCAAGTTTAATATACTGTCCTATCGGGTCGTCACTCTCTCCTGAAAATTTATCAAACTCCTCTTTTAATTTTTCATTAAACTCATCAAACTCAACCTCAACATAAGCAGGAATTAACCTCATTTTAACGCCTTATCTAAAATAATAAAAACTAAAAATATAATTCCTAAAAATCCATTGACATCAAAAAAAGCTTTTGGAATATTTTTATAATCTTTATCTACAAGTTTATGTTCATAATAAAGTATAAAAGCAGAAATGATAACCCCAATCCATGCAAAAAAACCAAGATTAGCATAAGCTACAAACAAAGCCCAAAAAATTACGGCAAAAATATGAAACATTTCTGAAATAAAAAGCGCCCCTTTATCTCCTATAAGTGCCGGAATTGAATGAAGACCTTCGTTTTTGTCAAACTCCATATCCTGTAAAGAGTATAAAATATCAAATCCTCCAACCCAAAACATAACGCCAAGCGCTAAAAAAACACTCCAGCAAGGAATTGTACCGGTAACAGCAATGGCTCCTGCAATAGGCGCAAGCCCTAGAGCAACCCCTAAAACAAGATGGGCAAACTCGCTAAAACGTTTAAAATAACTATAAGATGCCAAAACAATTAAAATAGGAATTGAAAGCTTAAAAGCCAAATCATTAATAAGATATGCAACCCCTATAAAAATTAAAGCGTTTGCTAAAATAAAAAGCTTCATTTCACTCTCATTAACTTCACCAGTAACTGAAGGTCTGTTTTTAGTTCTCGGATTTTTAGCATCAATATCCCTATCTACAAGCCTGTTAAAAGCCATTGCAAAATTTCTTGCACTAACAGCCGCTAAAATTCCAAGAAGCAGCAAATCCCATCCAAACCATCCGTCAGCTCCGACTATCATAGCTATTAAGATAAAAGGTAGACTAAAAATAGTATGAGAAAATTTTACAAGCTCTAAATATTTTTTCATTCACATCCTTAAATAAAGTTTGTATAATTGTAGCAAAAAAGGATAATTTTGTTTGCCATAATAGGACCAACAGCAAGCGGCAAAAGCGAAATAGCACTTAAACTTGCAAAAAAACTAAACTATGAAATACTGTCTCTTGACAGTTTAAGTATTTATAAAGAAATTGACATAGCCTCTGCAAAACCATCAAAAAAAGAGTTAAAAGAAGTAAAACATTACGGAATTAATGAAGTTTATCCAAATGAAAAATTTAATGTTAATAAATTTATAAAAATTTATAAAAAAATCCCTCATAAAAACATTATAATAGTAGGAGGGACTGGATTTTATTTAAAAGCTATGATTGAGGGAATTTCCCCTATGCCTGAAATTACGGATGAAATAAAAAAACAGGCAAAAAAACTCAATTATGAATTTTTAAAAAAAATAGACCCTCTTTTTGTTTCAAAAATATCTTCAAACGATACTTATAGAATTCAAAAAGGAATTGAAATTTTTCTTGCCACAAACCTTCCTCCAAGCCAATATTTCAAAAAACACCCTCCAATTCCAATTTTACCAGAAATTCCTATTTTTGAAATAGAAATCTCAAGGGACGATTTAAGAAAAAGAATTAAAACAAGAACGGAAAAAATGTTTAAAAAAGGTCTTATAGACGAAGTTGCGTATCTTGAAAAAAAATACCAAGATAGAAGACTACCGGCACTTAAAGCCATAGGGATTAAGGAAGTTTTAGATTATTTCAACGGGAAATATTCTTTTGAAGAATTAAAAGAAAAAATAATAACCAATACAGCACGCCTTGCAAAAAGGCAGCAAATTTTTAATAAAACCCAGTTTCCTCAAAAAATTTCAGCTCCCCTTAAGAATCTTGAAGAGATTATTTTAAAACATATTTAAAAAAGCTCCATCGCATCTTTACACAACCCCTTCCAGATTTTTGAATCATCTACTTTTAAACACTCCTGAAGGTATTTTTTATCCCCTGTTAAATTTGCAAGCATAAACAACGCCCGTGCTCTCTCTTCTCCTTTTACATGAGGGAGAAGATTTTTAAGTGTTTTTATTGCCTCTTTTTTATTTTTAGTATATTTTGCATATACAAAATCAACAAAAGGAGAATAAGGATATGTTTTAAATCTATTTTGAAGGTCTATTATCTTCTTTGCAAAACTTGCAGCAAGTAAATTATCGTTATTATTCAAAGCCCAATTTACTATTTTAATAAACACATCTACATTCCTTATATCCTGATACTTTTCAATCTTTTTTACAACCTCTAAAGCCTCTTTATAGCGTTTTAACTTCCAAAGGGCAAAAAATTTATCAAGCATATACTCATAACATTTTTTCTCAACCTGGCATAAATCATCAACCGCTTTTACCACCCCTTCATAATCATTAAGTCCTTTTAGGGCTTTAATTTTTCTTTTTATCCATTTCACAAAAACCTTATCATCGGGAGAATTTAAATATTTATTGCAGATAACAGAAGCTAACTGAAAATCTTTTGCTCTTAAAGCGCATTCGTAAAGAATATCATCATATTTTTTCTCAAGGACGATTTTGTAATTTTTAATAATTTCAACCGCCTTTAAACATTTTTTATTCTTTAAAAGAGATATTGCATACTCTTTTAAAACACTTTTAATAAATTCATTTTTATTAGGAAAATATTTATCCGGAACACTTTTTAATTTAGGAAGCATATTCACAAGCTCTTTATATTTTTTTACTTTATATAAAATTTCAGCCTTTTTAACCAAAGCCTTAAGAGCTATTTCACCTTCATAATCTTCAATAATATGATCTATATATTCAAGTTTTTTTGTAAGATTATTTTCCGGAAGGTTAAACAAAATTTTATCCCTCAAAATTTTAGCCAAATCAGAATAATCTCCATACGGAAACTCTCTTAAATATTTATCAATATAATAAAGAGCTTTTTTATAATCTCCTTTTTTATAAGACCAAACAGCAAGCTTATATAAAAGAGGTTCATACAAATCATCAAGTTTTTTAAGTTTCTTTAACAAATCCTCACCTATTTTTAATGCTAAAGAATAAACATTGTGTGAGGCAAGAGTGTTTGCAAGTTCATATGCCTTTTTTTTGTCTTTTAATAAAAAGTCTTTATTGGCATTATAAATTTTTTTATAATATTCAACAGCCTTTTTTACATCACCCTTATCCATATATTTACTTGCAAGTCTTGCAGCGGCTAAAGAGGCTACATCTAAATCGGTAGTGGAGAAAAGAGCTTTTTTATAAAGTTTAAAAGCCTTTTTTTCATCTCCTGTTGAATAAAGCTCATCAGCTAAATAAATCATTGCAAGATATGCATATTTTGAATCAGGATACTCTGTAATAATCCTGTTGTAATAATAACTTGCATCACTTATAAAGCCCATTTTTGCATAATTTTTACCTATCAAAAGCAGAACTTCCGGAAGCTTTTCGCTAAAAGCAAAATTTTTAATCCACTTTTTCCCAAGCTCTACAACGGCTTCAGATTCGTTTTCTTTATCTAAAAGTTTTAGCTTTAAATACAAAACATCCGGTAAAAAAAGAGAATTAGGATACCTTTTTATAAAATCATCAATTTCCCCTAATACATCTCTGCCTTTTTTATATGCTTTTAATATTTCAAAATATTTTATTACATCTTCGCTTTTTATCTCTTTTATCGGATTTAAATTCTCATCAATAGCTCCGACATAAGGATATATTGCATCTTTGTAATAAAATCTAAGCCCTGTTTGATTTTCACTGCTTAAAAACTGCTCATTTGCTACAATAACCCATTTTTTTGCCTTTTTAAGTTTAAAAGGAGTAATTAAAGGGTTATTATATTGATTATCTTTAAAAGCAAAAAGCTTGTATTCACCATTTACGTAAATTTCTATTACAAATTTTTTTTTAAAATTAGGAACTATTTTAAAAAAATAGGTTTTATCCTTAAAAACAGGAGTTGATGTTTTTTTATTAAAAACACATTCTATTTTGTTTTCTTTAGCTTTACACAAAAAAGGAGTTGTATCATATATGGTAAGAACCTCATAAGGCTGTTTTGCTCTTCCATAATCCACATTAATATTAAGAGCATATAAAAAAAGAGGCAAAAAGAGAAAAAACAAATGTAACCTTTTTGAAAATTATATCAAAAAGGCTAAAAACTTATAGTAGCGTTAAAAATATCTCCTGCAACTATACCAAAATAGAGTGTTCCTGCAAGTAAAATAAGTTGTCCTATAAGACTGCCCGTAGACATTTGAATAACCTCATTCCCTTTTGGCTCATCAAAATAAATATGTTTAATAATCCATACATAATATCCCACTGCAAGAGCTGAGTTTAAAAGTGCAATTAACACAACCCACCAAAGCCCTGCATCAACACCTGCATAAAATGCTACTGCTTTAGATAAAAATCCTGCAAGCAGAGGAATTCCGGCAAGTGAGAAAAGTTGAATGGTAAATATAAACGAATGAAGAGGCGCTTTTTTATAAAGACCTTTAATATCTTCAAGATATTTAACGCCAAGTTCTCTTCTTAAATCATTAAGAATTAAAAATACGCTTGTTTGCATAAAAATATATGCCACTGCATAATATAAAACCCCTGCATATGAATAAACACTTGCAGCCGCAGCAAAAGGAATCAATGCATATCCGCTGTGCGCTATTGATGAATATGCAAGAATTTTTGAAACCCTTTTTTGCCATAAAGCCATAAAGTTTGCAAGAGTCATTGTTAAAATTGCAAAGAAACTGAAAATTAATACTGTTGCAAGTGGATATGCTACCAAAAATTTATAAAAAGCTTTAAATGTAGCAAATAAAACTACACTTTTAATAACCCCACTTAAAATTGCAGCTGCCGCGTGATTTACCTGAGAGTAAGCATCAGCCGCCCATCCGTGCATAGGTACAACTGTAAGTTTGTAAAAAATACCAGCAAGCATAATTGCAACAGCAATTAATGTATATTTTCCTGCAATATTCATACTTGCATAATCAAAACTATCAGTACTAAAACTAAAAAGTGCAAAACCTAGTAAAATAATACCACTTGCCACTGCACCTGCAATAAATGCCTTAATAGCACCTTCAGCGTTGTAGAAGTTTCTTATGTTTGCAACTAAAATATAAGAAATAATAGCAATTACTTCAAAAAGCACTATATAGATAAAAAAGTTGTTTGTTTCCAGAAATGCAACTGAAGCACCGGCTAAGAAAAGCATTTGCGCAATTAAAGGTCTCTCAAAACCTGTCAGCGCCAAAGAAACTGCTGCAAGTGTCACAAGTAATACAAATTCCATAAGTCTTGTAGCATCGTCTGCTACAAAATAAGGAAAAAGACTTCCAAGACTCTGACCTGCAAAAATAAAATAAGCAGCCATAATAAAAGCTATAACCGCTATAAGCTTTGCAATTACAATATTATTTTTGTAAAAAATAGGAACTAATAATCCTGCCGCTATTAATACTATAAAACTCATTACATTCCTCCTAGGAAGCTAAATGCTTGATTTGCTAAATCGAAAATAGGCTGAGGATTGATACCAAAATAAACAATCAACACTGCATAAATGGCAAGTGCAAGTCTTTCAGCAAAACTCATAGAAAAATCTGCTTTTTCCACAATAGGACTCATAGGTCCGTGAATTGCACGTCTAACAGCCCAGATAATATAACCTGCACTAATCATTCCGGCAAGTGCAATAATAGCAATCCACCATCCATAAGCTTTAACAGCTGAAACTATAATAGTAAGCTCCCCTACAAATCCCATAGTACCAGGAAGTCCAAGAGCCGCCATACCTGCTAAAATGAAAATAGCAGCCGCATAAGGTGCTTTTTTCATAATTCCACCCATTTCATCCATATACCACGTATGTGTTTTATGATGAAGCCATCCGGCAATTAAAAACAGTGGTGAAATAACAAGTGCGTGTCCAATCATTTCGAATAAAGCCGCGCTAAGCCCGTCATAAGTCATAGTAGAAATTGCAACTACAACAAGCCCCATATGAGAAATTGAAGAATATGCAACCATTTTTTTAATATGTTTTTCATAAATTGCAAGCATTCCCGCAAAGAATGTTGTAATAAGACCGAAAATCAACATATATTTTGCAAACTCAAGTGTTGTAATTGGCATAAGCTCAACTGTAAATCTGATAAGCCCGTATGCACCCATTTTAAGTAAAACACCTGCTAAAAGCACTGAAATAGAACTTGGCGCCTGAACGTGAGCATCAGGAAGCCATGTATGAAACGGAAATACAGGAAGTTTTGCTGCAAATCCTAAAAACATCAGCCACCAGATAAGTGCAGGCGTTGCAAGTGCTGTTTCTTTGATTAAAGTTAAATCCCAATAACCTGTTTGTTTATATAAAAGATAAAATCCAACAAACATAAACATCGCAAACACGTGAGTGTAAATAAAGAATTTAATTGCTGCATAAATTCTCTCTTCTGCACCCCAGATACCAACTAAGAAAAGCATAGGAACCAAAGTTAATTCCCAAAACATAAAAAACCATAAAACATTTGTTGTCATAAACACACCAAAAATAGGTCCGCTAAACATTATAAGAAGACTAAAATAAGCCGCTTGTTTTTTCTCATTCCAAGAAGTTAAAACTACTAAAATCAAAAGTGCAGCTGTTAAAAGAAGCATAGCTACACTAAGAGCATCTATCTGCAATGTCAGTTCAAACCCAAACTGAGGAACACTTAAAAAGTTTCCTAAAAATAAAAATCCTCCATCAACCGGTAATTGATGATACCAGTTAAGTGCAATAATAAATAGCACCACAAACCATCCAAGCGCTATATATTTAGTTAAATGCTGCGCCCCGCGTGTTAAAAAATACACCAGGGCCGAAAAAACAATTGGTGCAAAAATAATATCTACCGCTACCATTTTATAGCCCCTTTACAATAATTAAAATTGCTATAACGATAATTGCAACACCAAGAACGAATTGTCCCATATATGTACCAATTTTACCGCTATGCCCAGCTCTGAAGACTTTATACACCATATATGTAAAGTCCAAAGTTTTATTTACAATATAATCAATTACATATGTATCAAACCATCTTGCCGCTTTTGCAACAGCACCCACAATAATATTTTTAGAAATCCAAGTAATCATTGCCTCTACATAGTAACCATTGTAAAGGATTTGATGAATTGTCTGTACAAAGTGATGCGATGCAATTTTATATAGTAAGTTAAGTCCTTTAACATAAAGCCCAACTACAATTAAGAAAATAATTAGCATACATGTAAGCATAAACGCACCAAGACCTGCTACATGAGGCTCTATAAATTCTTCTCCTACAATATAATGAACAATATCCATTTGCCAGATGGAAATAAACAGTGTTAAAAATGCCAAAATTCCAAGAGGCAATCTCATCCATATATTACTTGGTTTATGAACACTTCCTCCCACCTCTTCGTGTCTTGGCTCACCAAGGAAGATTAAAATCCAAAGTCTTGTAATATATGCAATTGATAAAAGTGCCGCAATAGTTACAAATGTTTTTGTAAATCCGTTACCCCACTCCCAAGCAGCTGCAACTACCATCTCTTTAGAAAAATATCCACTAAACGGAGGAACACCTGCTAAGCTCAGTGAACCCATTGCCATAAATAAAGCTACAAAAGGAGCTGTTTTAATAAGACCTCCAAGTTTCCAAGCATCTTTTTGATGGTGTGCTATATAAATAACAGCACCTGCACTTAAGAATAAAAGCGCTTTAAATATTGCGTGGTTTACAAGGTGAAGCATACCTGCTGCAAGAGAACCTACTCCAAGCCCAACAAACGCAATTGATAAGTGAGACATAGTAGAATATGCCAAGATTTTTTTAATCTCTTTTTGTACAAGTGCAGAAGTAGCCCCAATAAACGCTGAAAGAGCCGCAACGTTTGCAACAATATAAAGTGCATCTGTATAGCTGAAGAAATCAAAAAGTCTTGCAACAATATAAATACCACTGTTTACCATTGTAGCACCGTGAATTAGTGCCGATACAGTTGTCGGACCTTCCATAGCATTCATAAGCCATGGATATAATGGAAACTGACCAGACTTACCAATAGCACCCATAAAGATAAACAGCGCAGCAACTAAAGCAAGTGTTTTATCAAGTTCACCTGCGTTTGCCATCTCATTTAATTTTACTAAATCAACAGTCCCAGCATAAAAGAATAAAAGAGCAATTGCCGCTAAAATGAAAATATCACCAAATCTTGTATATAAAAACGCCTGCATTCCGGCATCTGCTGCCGATTTTTTAAAATACCAGAAACTAATCAAAAGATAACTTGCAAGTCCCATAAATTCCCAACCAACAAAAGCACCGATTAAATCTTTTGTAATAACAAGTAAAATCATACCACCGATAAAGAAAAGTACTTTTGCATAATATCTCGGTTGGTCCGGGTCTTCTCCCATATAGTCATGGGCAAAGTGAATATCTAAAAACCCAAGTCCGGTTGCTACAAGAAGCATTACAATTGAAAGATGGTCTATATAAATTCCAAATGGAAGCTCTAAGTTACCAAAATGTATCCACGTATATGTAATATCAATTGGTGTGTCTGAATATTTTAAAAACAGAACAGCACTTGCTAAAAACAGCACAAAGCCTACTACCTCTGCTACCCAAAAGGCAAGTTCTCTTTTTGCCTTTCCTAAAATATACGCTAACACTGCTCCAACATAAGGAGCGATTAATAGTGTCATTACTGCATTATTCATCGCTCACCGCCTTATCAAGATTATCTGGAATAATCTCACCTGTAATTCTGTTTGCAAGGATAAAAATCAATACCCCAGCTGCCGCTTCAAGCGTTGCAATAACAATAATTACGTATGCTATCGCAAGACCTCTTGTAAGCCCAAAGTTATATGCTGCACTTGCAAGAAGCAAAATAACGGCATTTAAAAGCATCTCAAGTGAAAAGAAAATTTTTAAAAAGTCCGTTTTACTTGTAACTCCGTAAAGACCAACAGCAAAAAGAATAATTGCAGCTATTGCATCAATGTAAAAATGTACCATTTTTTATTCCTTTCCGTGTTTTAGAGTATGCAGCATCCTAATACTTCCATATAAAACGCTTGCAGCTACAACACCCATAAAAATTGCAATCTCAGCATAAAAATCTGTAAAAATTTTAACTTGGTCTTTTAAAGGAATAGCTTTTCCTTCATAAGGAATTTCCGGAAGTAAAAACGGAACAATAATAAGACCAATTACAACTAAAGTTACAACAGAAACTGCCCAAGGTCTAATTTCAAATTTTGGAAACTTCGCCCCAATTACAGTTACACCAAAAAGTGTAAGAACTACAATTCCGCCCGTATATACAAAAATCTGGAAAAGTCCAAGCAGTTTCTCACCCATAAAGATGTAATAAATTCCAAGTAAAAACATCATTAAAACAAATGCAATTACTGCAGGAACGGTATTTTTTTGAGTTAAACTCATAACTGCTAAGATAATCGCTAAAGCCAAAATCAAAACACTCATTCTATTCTCCTTTTGCAACAGGCTTATTAGCCTCTTTTTTGTCACTATTCTCTTCTGGCTTTTTATTCTCATTAGCTTCAGGTTTAGCCTTCGCTTTTGCTTCAGCCTCAGCTTTTGCTTTTGCTTCGGCTTCTGCTTTTTTCTTAGCCATCATTTCTCTTTTTTTTCTTGCTTTTTCTTCTTCTTCACGTTTTTTCTGTTCAATCCACTCTTCAGGAATTTCAACCCTCACCCAGAAATTATCAAGTGCATCAGGAGTTCCTTGTGTAATCATCTCAATATCACCGCCGCTAAGTTTAATTGCTTTTTCAGGTTTTGTAGGACATACATCTTCACAAAGACCGCAAAAAATACAAATTGCCAAATTCACTTCCGGAACTATTCTTGGCTTTTTAATAGGAAGAGGCTTCATTTTAATCGCATCAACAGGACAGATTTTATTACACGCATCACACCCAATGCACAGCTCATATTTAATTTCGTGCCTTCCCCTAAAAATAGGAGATTTATGAGCCGGTTTTTTTACTATGTCTTTTGTAGCGATTCTTGGCTCTGTAAAAGTCTTCATTACCCTTATTATTTTTTCTCCAATATCATAAATCATCTTACGCTCCTAAAATATATAATCTTGCAAAAGTCACCCAAACCAAGTTTAAAACTGCAAGAGGCGCTAAATAACTCCAGCAAAACTTAAGCATCTGGTCAAGTCTAAGTCTTGGGTTTGATGCCCTAATTGCCACCATTACAACTGCAAGAAGTGCAATTTTTAAAAACAGCCACCAGAAACTGTCAAAGAAAAGTCCTCTGTATCCTCCAAAAAATAAAACAACTGCACTTGCCGATACAACTAAAATCTCTGTAAATTCAGCAAATTTAAGCAAAGTATAATTTGTACCCGCATACTCTGTATAAAATCCATACACAATTTCCTGTTCAGCATCCGGAATATGAAAAGGAGGCTGTTCAAGAATTCCTAGCATTGCAATAATATAAATAATAGCACCCGGAAGTAAAATAAGAGTTGTCAGCCACGTGTTTGAATACATTATTTCATATAGATTCATTGTCCCAAACAAAATTGCAGGACTTAACGCTGCTAAAAAGAAAGGCGCTTCCATTGAAAGCATCTGAGCTAAAATTCTCATACCTCCAAGAAATGAGTATTTGTTATTACTCCCAAAACCTGTAAGGAAAAGTAAAAACGGCTCAACCCCGATTAAAACAACAAGCCCAAGTACTCCATACTCCGTATCTAAAATTCCATGACCGTTGTTAATTAAAGGAGTCCAAGGAATTAAAATTACAGGCAGTGCCGCAACTAAAGGAGTTATTATCGGAATAATGTTAAAAAGATAAGGGTCTGCACTTTTTGGAGTGATTGATTCTTTTGTCAAAAGTTTAAAGACATCATAAACCGTCTGTAAACTTCCAGCAGGTCCGTTGTAATGAGGACCTACCCTTTTATGAAGATACGCTAACACTTTTCTTGCAAAATAAAATACAAAAAATGTCCAGGCAAGCAGGAAAAGTAAACCTGGAAAAACTAAAATATAAAATAGCATTGCTCCTATACTCATCTTCTCTCCTTATCTATCTAAGTCACCCTGACAGATATGCATACTACCATAAAGCAGTGGAATATCTGACAGGGTATGTCCTGGTAAAAGATTTTCTAACATCATTGTATGATTTACACTTGGCGCTTTTATTTTTAATCTGTAAGGGGATGTAGCTTTATCCTGAGTTACAAGGTGCATTAAAATTTCTCCCCTTGCCCATTCAATTCTGCTTACCGCTTCACCTGCCGGGAGTCTTTTTGGCATTTTTACTAAGTGGTCTTTTTTAGGATTCATTTCACCACTTTCAATGCCTTCTTCAATTTTTTTCATAGCCTGTTTGATTAAATCAATTGATTGATTTACCTCTTTATAAATAATATAAAGCCTGTCTCTTGCATCCCCATTTTCACAGCTTACATAATCCATCTCAAGCTCACCATAAGCTGCATAAGGCTCATCAATCCTTACATCAATCTTAGCTCCGCTTGCCCTTGCAATAGGACCTGCAAGATAATACTCTTCTACATCTTCAAGGCTAAACACTCCCGTATCTTTTGCTCTTACCGTCATAAGAGGGTTTTTTAAGAAAATATCTTCAATATCAGGTTTTGTTTTTTCCCATTTTGCAATAGCCTCTTCTATTTCATTAAACCAAGCCTTATAGTCATTTAGAGGATATCTAACACCTCCCGGTTCTACACAAGAAGTTGCAATCCTAGCTCCGCTGTAATCTTCAAGTACATCAAGAAAATACTCTCTTACATCAAGACACCACATTAAAAATGTCTGAAGTCCCATTGTTCCGAAAAATCCACCCATTGAAATAAGGTGAGAGGCAATTCTTCCAGTTTCACCTAAAATCACCCTCATATATTTAGCAAAAGGAGTAATCTCTTTTCCTGCAATTTCTTCTACTGCTTGAGAGTAACATATCATAGGGTTTGGATTGTCCATAAAACAGATTCTCTCAACCGCTACAATAGTTCCTATAAAATCTTTTCTTTCACTAAGATTTTCTAACGCTCTCCAAACATATCCTATATCAGGCTCGACTTTTTCTATATTTTCACCATTTACAAAAACTTTAAGTCTAATAGGTCCGCTTGCAGGGTGAGTTGGTCCCCAGTGAAGAACGGTTCTGCTGCCTTCATGGCCTAATGTTTTTTCGTGTTCTTCATATTCTTTATAAAACTCTTCTGTAATTGAGTTTACATTTTCAATTAAATGCTTTTCATGCTCTTTCCAATCAAAATCTTTTCTAAAAGGAAATTTTCCATAATAATCGCGAGAAATCAAGAAATATCTGAGATTTGGATGCCCTTTGAATTTAACCCCGAATGTGGAATAAGCTTCAAGTTCGTGATAATTTGCACTTGGCATAATAGGAGTAATTGAATCAATTTCACATTTTTCAAGGTCTCTATCTAAATCAACTTTTAACCATACATTAACTTTTTCTTTTTCCCTGCTTGAAACAGAAGGATTTAAACTCTCAAGAAAATAATTTACCTCAATTCTATTCTCATCAATAAAATCGGTAGGAGATACTGTAGAACAGCTCTTAACTCCAGCCTCTTTTAACTCTTTTACAAGAGAAGTTAAATCTTCTTTGTTTTTGAGTTTTGCTTTTACCCAAGATTTATAATCTTCCACATACTCAACATCATATTTTGAAATTATATTTTTAATCTCTTCTCTCATACCCCGTCCTTAAAACTTCATTTGTTTCCAGAGACCGCCTTGGCTTGAAGCAGACGGCTCACCTCTTTTGATTTTTTCTTTAAGCTCTTCAAGACCTGCAACTATTGCTTCTGGTTTTGGAGGACAACCTGCAACAAAAACATCTGCGGGCAAAATTTCTGTCATATTTTTAATAACCGAAGGAGAATCATTATAAGGACCTCCATCATAAGCACACGCACCAATTGCAACAACATATCTAGGTTCTGGCATCTGCTCATATGTTCTAAGAAGAGCTGGAAGTATTTTTTTACTAACAAGACCTGTGATAAAAATAATATCAGCCTGTCTTGGTGTTGGAGTCATAATATACCCATATCTCTCCCAGTCATATCTTGGTCCCATTGCCGCAAGCATCTCAAGCGAACAACAACCGCTACAAAAATGAACTATCCAAGGACTTTTACTTCTTGCATAGTTAAAAAAATCAAGCACTTTTAGCATTTCTATACTCCTTCATACTAACTGTAATTGCCGCAAACAAAAGCATTCCAAAAATCATCGCCCACTCAAGAGCTTTTGGATTGTCCGCAAATACAAAAAGACTGAAAAAAAGCCCTGCCATATCAAAAACAATAAAGGCAATGGCAAAAATAAAATAACCAAAGTTTGCCTTCATAGGCACTTCAGAACTTGGTGGAAGACCACATTCAAAATGGTCGTTTTTAATTTCACCAGGATTAAAAGGCGCTATGATAATCCCTAAAAAATACAAAAGCAAAACACCTGCAAGTATTCCGCTACCATAAATTAAAATGGTTTCCATTTACTCTCCTTTTTGCAAATATTATCAAACTCAAAAGAGTTTTTATCTAATTACCACTTATTATAAGAAAAATTTATAAAAGAGACAAATTTATTCCTCACCGCTTTAGATTAAAGTTACATTAAGTAATAAATGATTATTCACTCAAGCAATAAACCCAACCTCTTTTTCCTTATCAAACGCACTTCTTTTTTCTTTTTCAATCTCCTCTATAAAATCTATTGTTTTAAAAACAGGATTTTTGCGAATTGCGACTTTCAAAGCAGTATTTTTTACAACAAGTTCAATCTGCGCACCTGTAAGTTCATATTTTGCCAGTTTTTTAATATCAAAATCTTCTTCAAAATCCGCATTTTTAGGTAATTTTAACTCCCAAAGCTTAACTCTTTCTTTAAAAGATGGCTTTGTAAATTCGATTTTATAATCAAATCTTCTTGAAAAAGCATTATCAATTGTCTCAAGTAAATTTGTAGTAGCAATTAAAAGCCCCTCAAACCTCTCAAGTTGTTCAAGAAAAATATTTTGCATCTGATTATGCATCTTATCCGCACTGCTAAAAGAAGCCGTTGTTCTGGTTGAGAGAAACTGGTCTGCTTCATTAAGTAACAAAACAGGCTTTGTTTTAAGTTTTTCGCTTATTTCATAATATTCGTCAAACAATCTTCTTACATTTTTTTCACTCTCTCCTACATACATAGACAAAATCTTGCTTGCATCAAGAGATAAAATAGGTTTATTTAACTCTTTTGCAATTGAATAAGCTGTTAATGTTTTACCGGTTCCGGGAGTTCCGTAAAAAATAATTTTTGCTTGAATATCAGAACTTGATTTTATTCCCCATTTTTTAAGAAGATTTAAAACTCTTTTATCAATCTGTTTTAAAAGGGTATTTAACATCTCTTTTGTTTTTTTTGGCAGAATTACATCTTCTAAAGAAGTTTTAGGCTCTATTAAATCAAAAATTGTATCTTTTACTAAATGCTCAAGTTTGTGTTTTTTTCTTGGATGGATTAGCTCATTTAAAACATCTTCATTTATAAAATAAATTCTTGTATATCCTCCAAATCCTCCAAAAATTTCATCGTAATCCAAAATCCCCTCACTTACAAGCTTAGAGTTTTCATCAAGAAGCGAGCGGTTTTTAATTCTTTCAATTTCATCAGAACTTATTAAATTTAAAAGATAATTAAGCTCTCTTAAATTTTCATTTGAGTGCATATACTCCTCTTTTAAAAGAGCTAAAAATATAAGTTTTTCTTTTTCATTAAATTCATTTTCCAGCATAAAATTAAAAACCGGCAAATCAATTGTGGTTTTTTTAATTTTTTCTTTTATAGTGTTTTCTATCAATACAAGTTTACTTTGAAGTCTTTTAATAGAGGCAGACTGAGTTGAGTAACTGTTTTTTAAATTTGCAAGCTGTTCGTAAATTTCTATTTTTAAAAACTCATCGTGTAAATACTCAAGATGGTCTTGATAAGGAGTATTTTGAGGTATTACTAAATCAAGTTCCCCTTTTTCAAGCAGTTTCAAAAAAGACAAAGACAAAGAAACATTAGAATTAAAAAGCTCTAGCAAGGTTATATCACTGCTTTTTACACTAATACCACTCAAAACAATCCAGCCCTCATTTAAAAGATTTTTTATCAAATCTATCTTTTCAAATGCCTCTATATAATTTTTTTTATAAATTTCTTCAAGAAGAGTCCTAACCCTTACATCTTCTTTCCCTTCTAAATAACTTTTAAGAAGCTCTTTTAAAATATCAAGCTCTTCGTCTTTTACATTCAAAAGAGTATATATTTTTGTTTTTTTAGGATTTTCCAAAAAATCTTTTATATTTTGTACCAATAGCGCTCCTTTTAATATATATTATAATTTTATCAAAAAAGGACTTAAATGCAGTTTTTATATTTTCAAAATCCTACATCCCAAATTGTTCTCACAGGAGATGAACATAAATATCTATTTAAAGTAAGGAGAATAAAAAAAGACGAAACAGTAAATATAAGAAATTTAAAAGATGATTATCTCTACGTTTATAAAATAGATAATATAAACAAAAAAGAAGCACTGCTTTCACTACAAGAAAAAATTTTTAAACCACAAAAACCTCATACCTTTTTACATCTTGCTTGGTGCATAATAGACCCTAAAAACATAGAAAAAGCCTTACCAGCTTTAAATGAAATAGGTGTTAGTAAAATAAGTTTTGTATATTGTGATTTTTCACAAAAGAATTTTAAGTTAAAGCTTGAGAGAATAAAAAAAATTCTTATAAATTCATCACAACAGTGCGGAAGAAGTGACATAATAGAAATAGAAATACTCTCTTCAAGCAAAGAATTTTTTGAACAATATCCTGATTTTATAGCGCTAAACTTTAACGGTAAAGAGCTAGAATGTAACGAAAAAACAGACTTTCCCATTCTAATAGGACCAGAAGGAGGATTTAGTCAAGATGAAATAAAACATTTTAAAGAAGTAAGAAAATTAAAAGGATTTATTTTAAAAAGCGAAACAGCAGCTTGCGCCGTTGCTTCTAAAATCTTACTTTAAAGTATTTAAAATCAGCCTTGCAAGCTCTAAAGCTTTGCTTCTGTGAGAAATTTTCTTTTTTATTTTAATATCAAGTTCGCCTAATGTTTTATCAAAACCTTTAGGAATAAACATAGGGTCATATCCAAAACCTTTATCACCTCTTGCCTCATCAATAACATTCCCTCTCATAAAGCCGTGGGTTGTAAATATTCCGTATGGAGTAGATAAGGCAATTGCCGCTGTATAAAAAGCGGGGGTTTTTTTTATTTTTCTTTTTTTCAGTTCATTAATAAGCTTATTTAAGTTATCTTTATCTGAAGCATTAACACCGGCATATCTTGCAGAATAAATCCCGGGTTCATTATTAAGAACAGGGACGCTAATTCCGCTATCATCTGCTAAAATTATCTCTCCTTTAAGCTTATCAGCTACCGCTTTTGCTTTTATAATAGCATTTTCTTTAAAAGAATGTCCGCTTTCTTCAATTTCAAAAGGTTCTATAAGGTCAGTATAAGGAACTACTTTATAATCTTTCAAAATCTCTTTTATTTCTTTAATTTTTCCTTTGTTTGAACTTGCGACAACTATTTTCATATTTGCTCCTGGTTTAAAATATAGAACTTAATTTTACAATATTTTATTGTGAACTACCCTGACTAAATCAGAGCCACACTAACCCTACCAGCAAAGCTAGTGCCAAAGTCAGGGCTTCCTGATTCACAGACCCTCTTATGAAGCGTCTCCACAGGCTCAACGGGCTGTTCCGTCCCTATTTGCAACTTTGTTATCGTTGCTTAGCTTTCGCTACTTTTAGTTATTAAATCACAAAATACTTACTAACGCAAGAGCAAATTCATCTCCCTCTAATTATTCCTATTTAGAGGGAGAATTCTTTGGTAATTTGGTTAAATTTCTTCAAGTCCGTATTTAATATGTTTTTCTTTTTTATGTTTAGAGATTAAATATCTCCAATACAATATAGGCACAACAATAACAGAAAGTAAAGTAGAAGCTAACACACCAAAAATCAGTGCAACAGCAAGCCCTTGCCATACAGGGTCTAATACAATAACAAATGATGCTAAGATAATAGCAAAAGCCGTTAAAATAATCGGTCTAAATCTTGTAGCCGCCGCTTCAATTACAGCTTCATTTATACTTCTGCCCTGTTTTATAAGCTCATCAGTAAAATCAATAAGTAAAAGAGAGTTTCTAACAACAATACCGGCAAGAGCAATAAAACCTATCATACTTGTAGAAGTAAAATACGTCTTTGAATCAAATAAAGCAAGAGTAATCCAGTTCATTAAAGCATGTCCTGGAAGAACTCCTATAAATGTTAGAGGAACCGCCGCAAGCACTATTCTAGGAACCCTGAAATTTTTATAATAAGCAACCAT
This sequence comes from Nautiliaceae bacterium, assembly GCA_027063075.1. Classification (GTDB taxonomy): domain Bacteria; phylum Campylobacterota; class Campylobacteria; order Campylobacterales; family Nautiliaceae; genus Caminibacter. The sequence goes on from JAMOSM010000163.1 coordinate 23,754, forward strand.
TAAAAGATAAATTAAAATAATCGCAACTATAAACGCACCTCCTAAATCCCTAAATACGTCAAATGTAAGCTCCCATTCTCCTCCCCAGATTAAATCATACTCTTTTCCGGTTTTTTCTTCAATAGCTTTAAGATTAAGTCTTGGATTTCCATCATAAATAATTTTATATCCAGGAATTCCTTTTTCTCTTAAATAATTAAAAATATCAAGAAGTGCATATAAACTTCCTCTTTTATCCATCTCTCCAGTCACCATAACCATAGGGCGAAGGTCTTTGCTTGTTATCATTCCATCAAATGCAACAGCTTCAATTTTTACAACCTCTTTTAAAGGAACAAGTCTTCCTGTAACAGGTGACATAAGTTTAATTTTATCAAGAGCTTCAATAGAATTTCTTGCCTGTTTTTCAAACCTTACAAAAATTCCAACCTGTTCTTTTTCACTTGGAATATGAGCAACACTTACAACCGCACCTCTTATACCCATTCCAAGAATTTTTGCAATCTGGTCTGTGCTTATTCCAAGAGTAGCTGCTTTTTCTTTATCCGGAACAATTTTATATTTGATAATTTGTCTGTCTCTCATAATATCAATATCAACAACTTTTGGAGTTTTTTTATAAATTTCTTCTATATAGTTTGCAAGTTTAAGTCTTCCTTCTTCATCTCCTCCGAATACCTGCATTAAAAGTGTTGCAATTACAGGTGGTCCTGGAGGGTCTTCTACAAGTTTAATATTTGCATTATGCATACTACACTGAGACTGAATAATAGGTCTTAGGCGGCTTACCATATCAATTGAGCTCTCTTTTCTACCCTCTTCTTTAGGGAATAAATTAACTCTTATTTCTCCGTAATTTTCCCCCTGTTTCATAGAACTACCTCTTAAAAGTCCGTTAAAATCAACAACCCCGCTAATTCCTATAAATTGTTCAAAATCGTGAATTTCAGGCTCTTTTTCAAGAATTTTCGCCACACAGTTGCTAACTTCTGTTGTTGCATCAATACTGCTTCCTTTTGGAAGGTCAATTGTAATATTAAAAGTATTTTTATTAGCACTTGGAAGCATTTTAAATAAAACTATCTTAAATACAGGTAAAGCCATACTTCCAAGCAGCGCTAAAATTAAAACTGTAAAAAATAGTGCTCTTTTTGCAGTTGAATTTAAAAGAGGGTCTAAAATTGAATGGAAAATTTTAAATGTTTTTGTTTTTCTAATATCAAAAGGCTCTTTATGTTCGTGTTTATGTTCTGGCAGAAATTTAACAGCAGCCCAAGGTGTAAAGATATAAGCCACTACAAGTGAAGCTATCATAGCAACAGGAACGTTAAAAGGAATTGGTCTCATATAAGGACCCATCATACCTGTAACGAAAAACATAGGCACAAACGCTAAAATAATAGCC
>JAMOSM010000164.1 GCA_027063075.1 Nautiliaceae bacterium
ATTTCAGACTGCATTTTCCATTCCTGTTGCTTTTTTTACTGCTAAATCCACTTTTTTCATCTCTTCATCAGTTAATCTGGTAACTAAACCTTTGCTAAAAATTATTTTTCCTGTTGAAATTATACCGATTGCCGTTGCTACAATTTCACTATCACGTGTCATATTGTCTCTTTTTGATATAAAAACCCTGTAATCTCCTCCTAAAATCTGACCGGAAAGAGGCAAAACTATAACCGTGTGATAAAGCCCTTCAAAACAGGCACGGTTTAGGTAGTCGTTTTGATAAATTAAAAAAGGTCTTGTTTTTGCAGAGTCTGTTAATTTGGCAAAATATATTTCCCCTCTTTTAAAAAATGGTACCTTCTCTCCTTTAAACTCCCCCTCAAAAAACTCAATATAACTTGCTCTTTGAGTTCTTGGTTTGCATTTTAGGGATGTTTCGTTTTTTTTAAGCCACTCTTTAAACTCCAAACCTTATCTCCTTATACTCTTTTGGTATCATATATTCTCTAATGTCCTTCATACAAGGAATCAGGTTTGCTTTATGTCCTATCTCATATAATTTATTGATAGCTTCAATCTGTTCTTCATCTAAATTTACCGATTTGTCGTTTGCATAGAGGCTTAAATATTTATCAAGAGTTTTATCATCTACTCTTACTAAATTCCTTTCAATCAGCATTTTTGCTAATAGATTTTTATGTTTATTGGCAATATCTACGGCTTTTGTTAAAATCTCTTCAATTTCTATTGCATCAATAAGCGGAATTGAGCGTCTAATTGCCATCCCACCAAGAGGAAGAGGGCGTTTACCTGCAAGTTCTACCCATATATCCCAAAGCTCTTTTTCAACTTCAAGTCTATCATCGTAAGTTAAAATATTCTCATGTATCAAAACCCCAGCATCAACTTCACCACTTAATACCGCATCTTCAATTTCAAGAAAGTTTTTATAAACAATTCTTGCTTTTGGGTAATAGATTTTAAAAATTAAAGCGTTTGTTGTATATTTACCGCTAAGGGCTACTTTAAAATTGGGTTTTAATTTTTTGCCTTTTAGTTTTACAAGCTTTGGTCCGTATCCGTATCCAAAACTTATCGCAGTTCTTAAAAGGGCATATTCATTTTTTAAAAAAGGATATGCTCCAAAGCTTATAGCACTTACATCATAAATATTTGCAAGTGTTTTTTGATTTAGGGTTTCTATATCTTCTGCTGTGTTTTTAAAATTATATTTTTTGTTTCCAACCCAACCAAATTTTATTGCATAATACATAAAAATATCATCAGCATCGGGTGAATGGCCAACTGTTATTTTTTTAATTAACTTTTTCATTTGCCGCTCTTATAAAGTTATCTCTTCTAAAATTTCGTTTTTATTTATTTCAATTTCCCCACAAGGAGTATCTATTTTAAAAGCGTCTATTTCTTTTTCGTTTTTTAAATCAAAAATGTTAATTTCCCCATCAGGATATACCAAAACATAAAAAGGGACTTTTTGTTTTTTGTAAATCTCTTTTTTTAAAATTTCATCTCTTAATCTGCTTGATTCTGATATTACCTCAAAAATTATTAAAGGCGGTTTTGTTATGTATTTTCCAAGTTTGTCGCAAATTAGACTTACATCTGGTCTTAGGACAGTTTTTTGATTGATTCTGTATTCTGATTCCATCAGCGCAAAACATTTTTTGCATTTTTTAAGTTTAGTATTTAAGATATAACCTATTTTTGTAGCAATCCACTGATGTTTGTTAAAAGGAGCTGGAGCCATTGCATAAGGGCGCCCTTGAATAAGCTCCCAATCTCCTTCCCACTGTTCGTAGTCTTTAACGGTGTAAATTTCTTCTATAATTGTCTGCATAGTAATGCCTTAGATTGTTTTTAAATTAATTATATCAAATTTTGATATAATTACATAAATTAACATAAAGGGTTTTTATGGATGAAAAAAAACAAAAAGCACTTGAACTTGCCTTAAAGCAAGTTGAAAAACAGTTTGGAAAAGGCTCTTTGGTTAAACTTTCTGAAAAAGAAATCGAACCAATAGAGGCAATTCCAACTGGAAGTTTTGGGCTTGATATTGCTCTTGGGATTGGCGGAATTCCAAAAGGCAGAATTACTGAAATATATGGACCAGAAAGCAGTGGTAAAACTACTTTGGCTCTTTCTATTATCGCCGAAGCTCAAAAACAGGGCGGTATTGCCGCATTTATTGACGCAGAACACGCTTTTGATCCGATTTATGCAAAAAATATAGGGGTTGATATTGATAATCTGCTTGTATCTCAACCCGATTATGGAGAACAGGCACTTGAGATTGTAGAAACTCTTGCAAGAAGCGGGGCTGTTGATGTTATTGTGATTGATTCAGTGGCAGCTCTTACTCCAAAAGCGGAAATTGAAGGAAATATGGGAGATGCTCAAGTAGGTGTTCAGGCAAGGCTTATGAGTCAGGCTTTAAGAAAATTAACAGCGGCAATTCATAAAATGAATACAACCGTTGTGTTTATTAATCAAATAAGAATGAAAATCGGAATGATGGGGTATGGCTCTCCTGAGACAACAACCGGTGGTAATGCACTTAAATTTTACTCTTCAGTTAGGCTTGATGTTAGAAGAATCGCGACTTTAAAACAAGGCGATAAAGAAGTTGGAAACAGAGTGAAAGTAAAAGTAGTAAAAAATAAAGTTGCCCCTCCTTTTAGAATAGCCGAGTTTGATATTATGTTTGGAAAAGGTATTTCACGTGAGGGTGAGATACTTGATTGGGGAGTTAAACTTGATATTATTGATAAAAGCGGCGCTTGGTTTAGTTATGGTGCTACAAAACTTGGTCAGGGTAAAGAAAATGCAAAAGCATACCTAAAAGAGCATCCGGAACTTGCTAAAGAGATAGAAGAGAAAATAAAAGAGGCTTTAGGTGTTGAACTTTCTCATATGATTGATGCAATTGAAAAAGAAGAAAAAGGAGAATAATTATGGTGGTAATTGAAAATATTTTTGCTGATGAGGTACTTGATAGCAGAGGTAATCCGACAGTTAGGGCAACGGTTGTATTAAGTGATGGAACAAGTGCAAGCGCTATTGTTCCAAGCGGGGCAAGTACAGGGATAAATGAAGCGCTTGAGCTTAGAGATAAAGACCTAAAAAGATTTCACGGAAAAGGTGTTTTAAAGGCTTGTGAAAATGTAAATAGCATTATTGCAAATGAGCTTATAGGGCTTAGTCCTTATGACCAGGCTGAGATTGATAATATTATGCTTGAACTTGACGGGACTGAGAATAAAAGTCATCTTGGGGCAAATGCGATTTTAGGTGTTTCAATGGCGGTTGCAAGAGCTGCTGCAAGAAGTTTAAACCTTCCGCTTTACAGATATCTTGGAGGAAGCAATGCTTTAGTTATGCCAACTCCTATGCTTAATATTATAAACGGAGGGGCTCACGCTGATAATGATGTTGATTTTCAAGAGTATATGATTATGCCAACAGGGTTTGATGATTTTGATGTGGCTTTAAGGGCTTCTTCTGAGATTTATCATACTCTTAAAAAAATTCTTGAAAAAGACGGACATCCTACAGCTCTTGGAGATGAGGGAGGATTTGCACCAAACTTTAAAAACAATGAAGAGCCGATTGAATATATTATAAAGGCGATTGAAGAGAGTGGATATATTCCTGGAAAACAGATTAAAATTGCTCTTGATATTGCAAGCAGTGAATTTTATAAAGACGGAAAATATGTACTTGCAGGGGAAAACAGAGAACTTAGCGCTCAGGAACTTGTTGAGTATTATGAAAATCTTGTAAATAAATATCCTATTGTTTCTATTGAAGACGGAATGGCGGAAGAAGACTGGGATGGATGGAAACTTTTAACTGAGAGACTTGGTGATAGAGTGCAACTTGTAGGGGATGACTTGTTTGTAACTAATAAAAAACTTTTACAAAAAGGAATTGACCTTGGAGTTGCAAATGCTATTTTAATTAAACCAAACCAGATTGGAAGCGTAAGCGAGACTATGCAGACTGTTAGACTTGCTCAAAGAAACGGCTATAGATGTATTATGAGCCACAGAAGCGGTGAGAGTGAAGATAGCTTTATTGCTGATTTTGCAGTGGCGTTAAATACAGGTCAGATTAAAACGGGGGCACCTGCAAGAGGTGAAAGAACGGCTAAGTATAACAGACTTCTTCAAATAAACAGAAGCACATACGGAACTGAATACATAGGAAAAGAGCTTTTTAAATAGGCTCTTTTTTACTATGGATTTTGATGATTTTTTTCCAAAAAAGTTTAACTATAAAGTTGTTATTGTAATAATGTGTGCTATTTTGACAGCTTCTTATATTGCTAATATTATGTTAGGCAAACGCTCTTTTTCAAGACTTTTAGATTTAAAAGAGAGTGTAAAAATCTTAGAAAAGAGAGTTAGCGCTCTTAAAAAAGAGAACGAAAAACTTCAAAAAGAGTATTTTGAACTAAAAGAGTTAGAGGGGAGTTATTGAAAAAAACTGTTTTTTTTATTTTTTCTGTATTTCTTTTTGCAAGACCTAATCCTTTTGAGCCTGTAATGACTCCTGAAAATATTGCAAAGGTAAAGCCTTCTTTTTTTAAAAAAGCGGTTGTTTATCTGCCAAAAGATGCCAGGGTTTTAAAAAAGATTATTTTTGTTTATCAAAATTTAAACAGTGATATTTTGAAAAAAGAGGTCGTGATAAATAAAGATATTGACTTTCACTCTCCTATAATCATTACTCATAAACCTAAAGATTTTGGATTTAGCAGAATAAATCTTAAATATTTTGTTATGTATATAAAAAACAAGAAAGTTTTTATAAAAACAAAAGATAAACTTATAAGGGCTTTTTTTTTAATAAAACCTTTTAGATTGGTTTTGGATTTTAAAAGAAAAAGTGATTTTGAAACTGTTGAAAAAAATTTAAATTTTTTTATAAAAAAAGTTGTAATAGGAAGTCACGGAAGTTTTTACAGAGCGGTTTTATATCTTGATGCTAATTATAAGTATAAGATTAAAAATTTAAAAGAAGGAATAGAAATTGAGTTTTTCTAATGTTATCTTAACAGGATTTATGGGAAGTGGAAAAAGCAGTATTGGAAGGGTTTTGGCAAAAGAGCTTAATAGCTATTTTATTGATACGGATAATCTGATAGAAAATTTTGAAAATAAAACAATAAAAGAGATTTTTGAAACAGAAGGGGAAGAAGCGTTTAGGGAAAAAGAGAGATATTGTTTTAACTGGATTAAAAAAAATGTACAAAACACGGTAATTTCAGTTGGCGGAGGATTTCCTGTGTTTGTGCCTGAGATTAAACAGGCGGGAGTTGTTATATATTTAAAAGTGCCTTTTGAAGAGATTTTAAAAAGAATGGATAATAAAGAAATAGAAAAAAGACCCCTTTTTAAAGATAAGCAAAAGGCAAAAGAGCTTTATTTAAAAAGAGATAAAATTTATGAAAATTTAGCCGATTTTATTATAGAAAATAAAAATTTAAACGCAACTGTTGAAAAAATCAAGGAGATTTTAAATGGAAATTAATTCAGCAAGCTCTCTAAAAGCCACAATTCAGACAGAAATGATAAAAAAATCCCAGGATGTTGTTAAAAATATTTTAGGAAAAATTTTAGAAAATAATTTTGAAAACACCCAAAAAATTCAGCAAGCCGCAAAAGCCACAGGGGCTGGGATTAATCTTAATATAAAAGCTTAACAATGGATAAAGAAAAACTTAAAAAATTTTATAAAAGCAGGGCTGAAGAGATAAAAAAATATTTAAATGAAAATATAGATTTTACAGATGTTTATGATCCGTTTTTGGATGAAAAAAAAGATAACCCTATAATGATTATAGGAGAAGCCCCTGGTGAGAATGAAGTAAAGCTCCGTCAGCCTTTTGTAGGAAAAGCCGGGGAAAACCTTAATTATCTTATCTCTTTAAGCGGGCTTGATAGAAAAAAAGATTTTTTAATTACAAATGCTTTTCCGTTTAGAACTGTTGATGGTTCTAAAAATAGAACTCCAAAGGCAAAAGAGCTTAAAATAGGGGCTGAGCTCTTAAAAAAAGAGATAGATATTGTAAAACCAAAAATGATTTTGCTTTTAGGAAATTCTGCTATAAAAGCATTTTCTTATCTTTACCCCGAAGTTAAAAACTTAAAAAAATGCGGATTTTATGAAATAAACGGGCAGAGGATTGGAGTTTGTTATCATCCATCACCCCTTGCTTTTAACAGAAAAGAAATTAAAAAATCTCTTGAGGAGTTTTTTAAGAAATTACTTTTTAATCTTAGTTAAATCACTTTCAACAAATTCTAACATAAATTTTTATTAAGGCAAAAAATGGCTGATGATTTAGAAAAAACGGAAGAGCCCACCCCTAAGAAAATCGAAGATGCAAGAAAAGAAGGAAATATTGCAAAATCCCAGGATTTAAGCGGGTTTGTTGTTTTGATGGTTGCAAGTATTGTTTTGATTTTTTATTTAAAGTATATTATTTTTTATCTTGAGGATATTTTTAAGTTTTACTCTTTTTTCATAGGGGTTGAGCTTACAAAAAGTACCGTTTTTTTACTGATTGTAAAAACTTCTTTTTATGTTTTTGTGTTATTAGCCCCTATTTTTATAGCTTTGATTATTGCTGGTATTATTGCAAATGTTTCCCAGTTTGGATTTTTATTTACGATAAAGCCTATTTTGCCTAAGTTTGATAAAATAAATTTTGTTAAGGGACTAAAGAGGATTTTTAGCGTTAAAACTTTAGTTGAGGGTATAAAAACGACTCTAAAAACATTTATAGCGTTTTTAGTCGGTTTTGCACTTTTTTATCAATTTTTAAAAGAGCTTCCAAAACTTGAGCTTATGAGTTTTTTTGAACAGCTTAAATGGTTTAGCGATAAAGCCGCAATTTTAATTTTCAGTATGCTTGGTGTTTTTTTTGTGTTTGGCTTAATTGATTTTATTTATCAAAAATATTCTTATAAAAAATCCCTTAGAATGAGTAAGCAGGAAATTAAAGATGAATTTAAACAGACAGAGGGTAATCCTGAAATTAAAGTAAAAATACGCCAGCTTCAACGTGAAATGGCAAAAAAAAGGATGATAGCAGAAGTTCCAAAAGCCGATGTTGTAATTACAAACCCAACTCATTATGCAGTGGCTATAAGATATGATAAAACAAAAGATGAGGCTCCGAGGGTTATTGCAAAAGGAGTTGATAATTTGGCTTTGAAAATAAAAGAAATTGCAAGAGAACATGGAGTTATGATAGTGGAAAATCCTCCTCTTGCAAGGGAACTTTATAAGAGTGTTGATATCGATGAGGTTATTCCTCCAAAACTTTATAAAGCAGTTGCCGAAGTTTTAGCTTATGTTTATAGGGCAAAAGGCAGGGTTTAACTTTAGATTTTGGCTATAATTTTATTCAATTTAAAAAAAAGGACAAAAATGGATAATCTATTTAAAGAAGCTTTTGAGAAAATAAAAGAGTCTAATAATATTGTATTAATTTCTCATATAAATCCAGACGGAGATGCTTTAGGAAGTTCTCTTAGTATGTATCCTGTTTTAAAAAGAATGGGTAAAAAAGTTACAATTTTTAATGCTACAAAACCTTTACCTGAATATCTTGATTTTTTGCCGAATTTTAATAAAGTTACAGATAAATTGCCAAAAAACTTTGATTTAATGATTAGTTTTGACTGCGGTAGTTTTGATAGACTTGGAATTGAAAAAAAAACAGCGTTTTTAATTAATTTTGACCACCATATCTCAAATACAGAGTATGGAGATATAAATATAATTGACCCAAACGCAGCTTCTACTTCTCAGGTTGTTTATAATTTTTGTAAATCAAACGGGATTGATATAGACAAAGAGAGCGCTACGTGTATGTATACGGCACTTATAACTGATACAGGAAGTTTTCAGTATGAGAGTGTAAATGATAAAGTGTTTGAAATGGCGGCTGATATGGTAAGATGCGGGGTTGAACCTGCGTATGTCTCTAAGATGTTGTTTCAAAGAGACAGACTCTCTCGCCTTAGACTTCTTGCAAAAGCTTATGAGACAATTGAAATGTGTTGTGATGGAAGGGTGGCTTTTGTTGAGGTTACCCGTGAAATGATGGAAATTACAGGAGCTATTAAAGAAGATACCGATACTATAGTAAATAGCGTAAGAGCTATAGCTCCTGTGGAAATTGCTGCAATGTTAAGGGAAGATGAAGATGGTATAAAAATTTCTCTTAGAAGTAAAAATTATGCAGATGTTAGTAAAATTGCAGTTAAATATGGAGGCGGAGGTCATATAAGAGCTGCAGGAGCTACTTTAAAAGGAGAATTTGATTTTTCTAAAGTAAAAGAGATGTTGAAAAAAGATTTTCAAAATCTGTTAAAAGGAGATAAATGAAAAAACTGTGGATACTGGTAGTTGTTTTAATTTTAGGGGCAATCGGATTTGTTTATTTTTCTCCTTTGTTTGAAAAAGAACCTCCTAAAATTATTGTACATACAAACGGATTTACTAATTTAAAAAATCCTATTGAAATAGAGATAAAAGATAACAGCGGTATTAAATATTATAAGGTTGTTTTGGTTGCAAACACTATGGTAGAAGAGCTTGTAAATATTCAAAACCCTTCTTTAGGAAAAGATGTAAAAATAAAATTAAAACTTCCTAAAAATATAGATGCAAAAGAAATAAAACTTATTGTAGAGGCAAGTGACACTTCAAAATGGCATTTTTTTGCCGGCAACAGTGCAAAAAAAGAGATTGTTTTAAAAGTTGATAAAACTTCTCCTGATGCAGAGATTATTAATAACTCTTATGCAATAGGAAGGGGAGGCAGTGCAGCAGTTGTTGTTAAGGCTAAAGATGAGAATTTAAAAGATGCCTATATTTTAATAAATAATAAATATAAATTTAAATTAACTCCTTTTGTTAAAAAGGGTTATTATGTCTCTTTGGTTGCTTGGCCTGTTTGGGATAACACCTTTGATGCTAATTTGGTTGTGGAAGATAAAGCCGGAAATATAGTAAAAGAACATATTCCGTTTTTTTGGAGAACGAGGGGAATTTACAGACTTAAAAATGTAAAAATAAGAATAACTGAGAATTTTATTAAGAATGTTGCAAGAAGAGTAATTGAGAAAATGGGATTTGATGTACCTGAAAATCCTGTCGAAACATTTAAGCTTGTAAATGAAAAAATAAGAAAAATGAACGAAGAAAAAATTTATACTCTTACAAACACAGTTTATGAAGACAAGATAAACTCATTTTATATGTTAAGGTTTAATCCTCTGCCAGGAAGTGCGAAAAGAGCGGATTTTGGAGAAATGAGGCATTACTATTATAAAGGTGAGGAAATTTCAACTGCCATTCATAAAGGTATAGATTTGGCTAAGATAAAAAGAGCAAAAATATACTCAAGCAATAACGGAAAGGTTATTGCTACTGAATGGATAGGAATTTATGGTAATACATTAATTATTTATCATAAACTTGGTCTTTACACTCTTTATGCCCATACAAGTGAATTTAAAGTTAAGAAGGGCGATTTTGTAAGAAGAGGAGAAGTTATAGCCCTAACCGGTGCAACAGGTGCTGTTTTTGGAGACCATTTGCATTTTGGGGTATATGTTCAGGGAATTCCTGTTCAACCAAGAGAGTGGATGGATTCTCATTGGATAAAAGTAAATGTTTCTAATGTAATTAACAAAGCAAGGGGAATGATTTTAAGATGAAACAAAAGACTTTAAGGGTTTTTGAAGTAGATGACTTTGATAAGTTAAAAAATATCATCTCTTCAAAACTTCCTTTGATTAAAAACCATTTTTTTATGTTAAAAGAGAAAAATGAAAAAATTGAATCTCTTTTAAAAGAGTATAATTTAAATTATTTTATTATCAATGGTGAAGGATTTACTTTTTTTAAGGAAAAAAAAGAGGAAAAAATTAAAGTAATTGAAAAAGAGAAATTGATAATTCAACCATCTAAAAGCGAAATTTATGATAAAATTATAAGAAGCGGTGTTGAAATAGAAAGTGATAAAAATTTGGTGTTTTTAAAAAGAATAAATGAAGGAGCAAAAATTATCTCAAGCGGTAATATCGAAATTTTTGATGAAAATGCCGGTCTTGTTATTTGTAATGGGGATTATATGATTATAAGAAAAAATAGGGGTATTGTAATTTTTAACGGAGAAGAGATAGGTGAAATTGATAAGCTTACTTTTATCAGTGAAAAGATTAAAAAGGTATTAGAATGAAACAACGTACAATTAAAAGACCTGTGGAAGTTGTAGGAATTGGGCTTCATAAAGGAGTGCCTGTAAAATTAAGACTTGAACCTCTTGGAGAAAACAGCGGAATTGTTTTTTACAGAAGTGATAAAGGGGTTAGCATTCCTTTAAATCCAAGCAGTGTTGTTGATACAAAAATGGCTACGGTTATTGGAAAAGATGGGGCTGTTGTATCCACAATCGAACATTTAATGAGTGCTGTTTATTCTTTTGGAATTGATAACTTAAGAATAGTTGTTGATAACGATGAGGTTCCTATAATGGATGGGAGTGCTATAAGTTTTGTTATGATGATAAAAGAAGCCGGAATTGAAGAGCTTGACGCTCCAAAAAAATTTTTTAAGATTGTAAAAGAGGTAAAAGTTCAAGATGGAGATAAATTTGCGCTTCTTAAACCGAGTGATAAAATAAGTTTTGATTTTGAAATTAATTTTTCTCATCAGGTTATTGGCAGACAAAAGTATAAATTTGAATTTTCAACAAAAAATTATATAGAAGAGATTGCAAAAGCTAGGACTTTTGGCTTTTTAAAAGAGGTTCAATATTTAAGAAGTATAGGTCTTGCGCTTGGTGGGAGTTTAGAAAATGCTATTGTCCTCGATGATAAAGGGATTTTAAATGATTCTCTCAGATTTCCTGATGAATTTGTAAGACATAAAATACTTGATGCAATTGGAGATATGAGTCTGCTTGGAGCTAATTTTATAGGGGAATATAAAGCATATGCAAGCGGTCATCATTTAAATCATCTTTTAACTCTAAAAGCTTTAAATGAAAATGCAATAGAGGTTGTTGAATTTTCTAAAAGTGAGATTAGCCTTGCAAAAGCCTTTGGTTGATATTGTAGCTGTTGTTGTTTCAAAGCCTCTTTTAATAGGAGTTTATAAAAATAAACAGCTTATAAAAACAATTAAAAAAGAGGGTCTTACAAGTGATGTTTTACCAGAAATTTTTGATGAGCTTTTAAAAAAATATAATATTAATTCGATAATTTATACAAAGGGACCGGGTAGTTTTATGTCTATAAAGCTCTCTTATGTTTTTTTTAAAACCCTTGAAATTGCAAAAAATATAAAACTTTTAGCGGTTGATGCTTTTTATTTTAATGAAAATCAGCCTATAAAAGCTAACTTTAATTCCTATTTTGTTAAAAAAGAGGGTATAATTTCATTAGAAAAACATCTAAAAGAAGGGGAGTTTTCTTTGCCTCAAAAACTTAATGTTAAAGATTTTAGCGAAGATACGGCTCCTTTATATGTTATAAAAGCAGTTTAGAAAGGTTTATATGGTAATAACAGTTCCTGCAACAAGTGCAAATTTAGGACCTGGGTTTGATACTTTAGGGCTTGCCTTAAATTTAAGAAATGAAATAGAAATAAAACCTGCCCCTTATACTACAATAGAGATTTATGGTGAAAACGCCGATTATTTAAAGTCTTTAAAAAGAAATTTTTTTGTAGATATTTTTAATGACATATATAAAAATTTAACAGGAAAAACTGACAGTTTTTCATTCAAGTTTCATAATAAAATTCCCCTATCACGCGGTCTTGGAAGTTCTTCTGCTGTAATAGTTGCGGCAATTACTGCAGCATATGAAATGGCTCAGGTTCCTTATAAAAAAGATAAAATTATAAATCTTGCTCTTAATTACGAATCCCATCCTGATAACATAACTCCTGCAACACTTGGAGGTTTTTGTGTTGCTAAACTTAAAAAAAACAGGGTCTTTTTTTTAAAAAAATTTATTCCAACAAATTTAAGAGCCGTTGTGGTTATTCCAAATAAACCTGTCTCAACCGCAAAAAGCAGAAATACGCTAAAAGCACAATATCCTTTAAAAGATGTAGTAACTAATATTTCTTCGACTGCAATGATTACGGCTGCATTTTTTAGCGAAAAGTTTGATATTTTAAAATATGTGGTAGAAGATAAAATCCATCAGGAAAACAGAATGAAGAATATGCCCGAACTCTTTAAAGTCCGGGAAATTGCCTTAAGAGAAGGTGCGTTAATGAGTACGTTAAGCGGCAGTGGTTCTACTTTTTTTAATTTAGCTTATAAGGATGATGCTTATAATATTTACAGTGCGTTAAAGGATAATTTTAAAGATTTTAACGTAAAAATTTTATATTTTGACAATATAGGAGTAAAAGTTTATAACTGAGTGTAAAATGGAAAATGGAAAACCTATAAGAATGTGCATTGTTTGCAAAAAAAGATTACCTCAAAAATCTTTAGAAAGATTGCAGTGTAAAGAAAAAATGATAGTCTCTTTTAGTGGAAGAGGCAGAAGTTTTTATGTGTGTAAAGAGTGTATATCAAAAAAAGAATTCGTGAAAAAAATTTCATTTTTGTGTAAAATTTCAAAAGAGGAAGCAAGAAAAATGATAAATAATTTTCCGTTTTCCATTTTACATTAAATAAAGGAGTTTACTTGAAGATAAAAGTATCAGAAGTAGCAAAAGAACTTGGATTAAAATCAAAAGAGGTTGTTGAAATTGCAAAGAAGCTTGGAATAAAAGCGACTATTAGAAGCAGTATCGACCCTACAGAAGCTATGAAAATCCAGGAATTTTTAAAAAATAAAGAAAAGGCCCCAAAAGCTCAGGAAAAACCTAAAAAAACAGTAGAAGAAGTGAAAGAAAAACCAAGAAGACGCAGAAGAAGTTTTGATGATTTAGTTAAAAAAACCCAACAGGGTATTACATTAGTTAAAAAAGCGCAAAAAGTTGAGGAAAAACCTAAAAAAGTTGAAGAAGTTAAAGAGATTAAAGAAGTTAAACAAACCAAGGAAGTCAAAGAAACTAAAGAAGTTAAAACTCCTCAAAAAATAGCAAAAAAACCTAAAAAACCGGCTCCTAAAAAGCATATTGAAGAAAAAGAGCTTAAAATCAATGTCGATTTAGCCGAAATGGATGTAATTGAAGAAAATCAAGTAGAGCTTCTTGATTTATATTTTAACGACATCTCTATGCAGGATGAAGAAAAACTTGAGGAAAAAGCAAAAACAAAAACTCAAATAGAAAATCAAAAAGAAGCAAAAAAACAACAACAGCTTAAAAAACAAAAAGCTGCTAAAAAAGCCGGAGGAATTACAAAAACAGCAGTTAAAAAGAAAAAAAAGAAAAAGAAAAAAGAAGCCGGGGTTGAGATTGTAAAAATTCCAAAAGAAATTAGAGTATATGAGTTTGCAGAAACTATTAAAAAACCTCTTGAAGAAGTACTTGAAGCTTTAAGAGAGCTTGGAGAAGAAAAAGATAAAAACGACTTTTTAGGAGAGGAATATATTGAAACTTTAGCTGAAGAGTTTGGAAAAGAAGTTGAAATTTATGACCCGTTAGCTGAATTTGATTATGTTAAAAAATATGATGAAATGTGTCCTGAAGATGAATATGATATGCCTCGCCCTCCTATTGTAACTATTATGGGACACGTAGACCACGGAAAAACAAGTCTTCTTGATAGAATCAGAAACTCTAGAATTGCCGCAAGAGAAGCAGGTGGAATTACTCAGCATATCGGTGCTTATATGGTTGAAAAAGACGGTAAAAAAATTACATTTATCGATACTCCGGGACACGAAGCATTTACTGAAATGAGAGCAAGAGGAGCTCAAGTTACTGATATTGCGGTTATTGTTGTTGCGGCAAACGACGGTGTTATGCCTCAAACACGTGAAGCAATAGCTCACGCTCAGGCTGCAGGAGTTCCTTTTATTATTGCTGTTAATAAAATTGACCTCCCAGAAGCAAATCCTGACCTTGTAAAATCTCAGCTTGCCGAAATGGGAATTATGCCTGTGGAGTGGGGAGGAGATTATGAGTTTGTAAATGTTTCGGCAAAAACAGGTGAAGGTATTGATGAACTTCTTGAAACTATTTTGATTCAGGCTGAAATGATGGAGCTTAAAGCTAATCCAAAATGTCCTGCAAAAGCTGTTGTAATTGAATCTAAGCTTGAAAAAGGAAAAGGTCCTGTTGCGACTGTTATTGTTAAAAACGGGACTCTTAAAAAACAAGACAGCTTTGTTTGCGGTAAAACTTTTGGAAGGGTTAGACTTATTATTGATGACCTTGGAAAACAGAAAAAAGAAGTGCTTCCTGGAGAACCGGCTGAAATTACAGGTTTTGATGAAGTTCCTGTTGCCGGAGATGTATTAGTGGCGGTTGAGAGTGATAAAGTAGCAAAAGAGACAGCTGAGAAATGGAAAGAGTATTTAGAAGCTAAAGAAAAATCAAAAACAACAAAAGCGACTCTTGAAGATTTACAAAAAATGATTCTTGAAGGAAACCTTAAAAAACTTCCTGTTATTGTAAAAGCGGATACTCAAGGAAGTGTTGAGGCTATTAAGGGCAGTCTGGCGAAACTTAGAAATGATGAAGTTAGAGTTGATGTAATTCACTCAGATGTAGGGGCAATTACTGAGAATGATGTTATTTTGGCAAAGGCTACAGAACCTCACGCAATTATTTTAGGATTTAATGTACGTCCTACAAGCGGTGCTAAAAATAAAGCAAAACAAGAGGGAATTGAGATTAGGACTTATTCAATTATTTATGACTTAATTGATGATGTAAAAGAGCTTCTATCAGGTCTTATGACACCTAAAATCAAAGAGGAAGTTACAGCTACCGTGGAAGTTAGAGATGTATTTAACGTGCCGAGAGTTGGAACGGTTGCTGGATGTTATGTTCAAGACGGGGTTGTTCACAGAGGAGATTTTGTAAGGGTTATTAGAGATGGTGTTGTTATTTATGATTCTAAGCTTGCAAGTTTAAAACGCTTTAAAGATGATGTTAAAGAGGTTGGTAAAGGATTTGAGTGCGGTATTATGGTTGAAGGTTATAATGATGTAAAAGTTGGAGATATACTTGAAACTTACCAAAAAATAGAGGAAAAAGCCAAGTTTGAATAATCTCCTCTTTTCCTTTCCTTAAACTTTCCTTAAAAATTTGATATAATCTTTTTAAAAAAAGGACCTGTATGGGTAAAAGTATAAAAGTTCAAAGAAAAGAGTCTTTACTTAAAGAGATAATTCCTGAAGTTTTGTCTCAAATGGGAGATGGGAGAATAAGGGGGCTTGGTGTTGTTGATGTTGTCTGCAGCCGTGACGGGAGTGATGCAAAAGTTTATCTTGAAAAAAGTTATTTAAATGAAAAAGAACAACGTGAAGCCCTAAAAAAATTGAAACAAGCCCGCGGATATATTCAGGCTCAAGCACTAAAAGCAACAGGCTGGTATAAGGTGCCAAATCTTACTTTTACATTTGATGATTTGCTTGAGCATGAAAATAAAATGGAAGAATTGTTTGATAAAATAAAGAAAAAATGATTTTTGTAACCGACCTTGATAAAACTTTTTTAAGAAGTGATTTAAGTGTAAGTGAATTTAGCCGTAAAGTTTGGAATGAATTTAAGTATCCTTTGAGTGTGGCTACGGCTAGAAGTTATAAGGGTACCATTAGCCTTTTAAAAGGACTTGAATTAAAATATCCTTTAGTTTTGCTTGACGGAGCTATGATAGCTTCTTCAGATGGCAAAGTGATAAAAATAAATGCCATCAACAAAGAACTTGGTGATGAAATTATTTACGAAGTTTATAAAAAATTTAGGGATTATCCTCTTATTGTAGGATTTAATGAAAAAAAAGAAGAAAAGTTTTTGTATCCAAAAGAATTAAATCTATATCAAAAACATCTGCTTCAAAACTATAAAAACGACAGCAGGGTTTTAAATATTGAAAACTTCAGGGCATTAAAATATAATTTAAAGATGGTTTATCTTGGAAAAAAAGAGTTTTTGGAGAAAATAGAAAATTTTTTGAATCAAAATTTTAATATTGAAACAAAACTTACACAGGATGCATACGGACCTTATTATTTTTTGACTCTCCTTCATCCTGAAGCCGATAAGGCTCACGGGCTTATGTATCTTGAGGAGATAATGGGAGTCGATAAAAAAGACGTTACTGTTTTTGGAGATAATTTAAACGACCTTAGAATGTTTGAGTGGGCGGGTACTTCTGTGGCTGTAAAGAACGCTCTTGAAAAGGTAAAACAAAAAGCTGATATAGTTTTGCCTCATACTAATGATGAAGATGCTGTAGCAAAATATTTAAAGGAGATAAAATGACAAAAAACGAATTAAAAGAAGTAATTAAAAATATTGTTGAAGACAACGGATGTGAGTTGTATGATATAGAAGAGACTAAAGAAGGGGAACATAATTATTACAGAGTTTATATTACAAAACCAGGAGGAGTTAGTCTAAATGACTGTGCGGCGATTAATAATTTAATTTCTCCTATTTTTGATGTGGAAGAACCTATTAAAGAAAAATATTTTCTTGAGGTTAGTTCTCCTGGGGTTGAGAGAAAACTTACAAAACCAGAGCATTTTGAAAAGAGTATTGGTGAGAATGTAAAAGTTACGTTAAATGATGGAACAAAAGTAAAAGGACAGCTTAAAAGTTTTGTTGATAATGTTGCTGAAATTGGAAAAGAAAAAGTTAATTTTGAAGATATTAAAAAAGCAAAAACATATGTAGATTGGAGTACTTACAGTTTTGATGAATAGTTTTGCTCTTAAGGCAGCTCTTGATGAGGCTTGGAAATATCAGTTTTTAACATATCCAAATCCGGCGGTTGGAGCAGCGGTTATTGTAAAAAACCATCTTTTTGTCTCAGCCCACAAAAAAGCCGGAGGACCTCATGCTGAGGTAAATGTTCTGTGGGAATCCTACAAAGCTTTTCATAAAACTCCCGATTTAAAAACTTCTCACGAAATTCACGAATATTTAATTAAAAACCATAATGGATTTTTTAATGAAGCAAATGTTTTTGTGACGCTTGAGCCTTGCTCTCATATAGGAAAAACTCCAAGCTGTGCTAATCTTTTAAGTGTTTTAAAGCCAAAAAGGGTAAGTATTGGCTGGCTTGACCCTATTACTGAACACAGTGGGGGAGTTGAAATACTTAAAAATGCTGGAATTGAGGTAAATGTTCTCAATGATAAAAGATGTTATGATTTAATCGAGCCTTTTATAAAATGGCAAAAAAAATTTGTTTTTTTTAAACTTGCCCAAGGTTTTAACGGTGTTATTACAGGGGGATATATAAGTAGTGAAAGTTCGTTAAACTGGGTACATCACGTAAGAGATAAAATAGATTTGCTGGTAATTGGCGGAAATAGTGTAAGAATTGACAGACCAACCCTTGATGCAAGAAGAATAAAAGGAAAAGCTCCAGATATTTTGATTTACAGCAAGCAAAAAGAATTTGATAAAACGATACCTCTTTTTAATGTGCTAAACAGGAAAGTGTTTATTGAAGATAGCCTTGATAAGTTAAAAAATTATAAATTTATAATGATTGAGGGCGGAGAGAGACTTTATAATGAATTAAAAGAGTTTGTTGATTGGAAAGTTTTTATCGTAACTCCTAAACTTTTTGATAGAATAAATTATAAAAGCGAGGATAGTTTTAAAATTTTGCATATAAATAGAAATGATGATTTGATTGTATTTGGGAGATGAGATGGACGTTAAAATATACGACAAACTCGCAAAAAAATACGACCTTGCCACAAAAATAGTGAGTTTTGGGATTGAAGAGCTTTGGAGGTGGATGTTTAAAAGGGAAATAAAAAAATATATAAAAAACGGAGTGCTTTTAGATGTTGCAAGTGCTACAGGTGAGATGGCAAGGGTAATGGATTTTGATAAGATGTATTTAGTTGAGCCAAGCAGTGAAATGGTAAAAGTTATAGTTGAAAAATTTGAAAAAAAAGGGTTTGTAAAGGAAAATTTTGAGGTTGTTTTTGAAGAAATACCTCATATAAAAATGAAAAAAGGAAAAAAAGAAATTATTATTATTCAAGATACGGCAGAAAACTTAAAACTTCCTGAAAAAGTGGATTTAATAACCGCATTTATGGCTCTTAGAAATTTTGATGATTTAGAAAAAGGAATAAAAAACCTTGATTTTTATCTTAAAGAGGGTGGATATTTTGCAGTGGTTGAAATGGTAAAAAACGATTCTTTTTTAGCTAAACTTATTTTATGGTATATGGATAAAGTTGTTCCTTTAATTGCGGGTATTTTAGTAGGAATGAAAAAGGAATATAAATTGCTTAGCAAAAGTATAACAGCTTTGAGTGAAGAAGATATTTTAAAAAAATTTGATGGATATGAGGTAATCACTAAAAAAAAGCTGATTTTTCCAATTGCCACAATGATAATAATGAGAAAAAATGGAAAAAATTTTAAAATTAACGGTAAAAGATAAACTGATTTTTGAAATTGATTCTGAGTATAATTTAAAAAAACTTATTAAATTTATAAGGCTTTATTTTAATAAACTTGAAATAAAAGACAACTCTTATTTAATTTATTATGATAGAGAAAATATTGCAAACTATAAAATTCTTTTGAACTCTCTTGCTAATTTTTATAAGAAAAATAAAGATGAAATAAGTTATAAAAAAATTCTTCTTAATGCTAACAAAGATATTTTAATCAAAATAAAAAAACATGAATTAAGCTTTGATAAAAAAGCTGTTTATATAACTTTTAAAAAATTATCTTCAAAAGAGTTTGAAATAAGTTTTGCAAACCCTAAAAAGCACGTATATGATTATATTAAGGGGCTTTTTTTATTTGATATTTTAGATTTTAATGAAAACAGAATAGTTGTTTCTTATAACGAGGATACAAGAAAAATTGCAAGTGTTTTGCTTAATAAAAAATCAATTATGGGGTATAATGTTATTTATAATGCTAATGAAGAGGATTTTAGTTTTTCTAAATCTTTTTCGGTTGAAGGAAATTTAAAAGAATACCTTGCTAAAATAAGAAATGCCCTTGAGCTTTTTGGAGTAAGCACTATTTATGAGTGGGATAAAATTAAAAAAGAGTATAGGCGTCTTGCAAAAAAGTATCATCCTGACCTTCACAGAAACAAACCTGAGCTTATTCAGAGAATTTATGAAAAAAAATTTAAAAGAGTAAAAGAGTCTTACGAGCTTTTAGAGGAATATTACAAATATAAGGCATAAAAATGAAAAACAGATATTTTATTACAATTACAACAGTTAAAGGCACAAAACACTTTACATTTCATCAGGTTGTTAAATATGGTATTTTTATTTTTTTTGTTTTTATTTTTTTGGTTATAGGGTCTGGGTTTTTTTATATTAAATTTTTAGAACATCAGGTTAAAAAAATTAATAATCAAAAAGAAAAACTTTCTGAAGAGCTATATAAAAGTAATTTACAATTGACTCATCTTAATGTTAAAATTAATAAATTAAATGATGTTTTGTTAAAAAAACAGGTTGAGCTTGGAAAACTTTCTTCTAAAATAAATGATTTAGAGACTAAAATGGGCTTAAAGGGAGTAGAATTTTTTTCAAATATTGATGTTAAGTCGTTAAATACAGATGAGATTAATAAACTTTTAAGTGTTTTTCCAAGCGGCAAGCCTGTTAGTAAGATTATTATATCAAGCAAATTCGGATGGAGAATTCATCCTATTTTACACAAAAAAGAGTTTCATCCGGGAGTTGATATTAAGGGAAAAGGGGTAGTGCCTGTTAGGGCTACTGCAAACGGAGTTGTTTTAGGAGCTGGACTAAACCCTTATGGTTATGGATATGTTGTGAAAGTTTCAAATGGATATGGATTTACAACCCTGTATGCCCATCTTAGACCTAGTTTGAAAGTAAAAACAGGAGATTTTGTCAGAAAAGGACAGATTATAGGGTATATGGGAAATACCGGTCTTAGTACAGGACAGCATTTACATTATGAAATTAGATATAATGATAAACCTTTAAATCCAATAAATTTTATTTATTGGAATGGGAGTAATTTTTTTAAAATGTTTAAAAAAGAAAAGGGAGTTCCATGGGAGTCTTTAATAAAAGCGAACATATTACTAATGAAACAACAGTAATCTCTTCAAACGCCTTTTTTAAAGGAGATTTAGAAATTAGTTCAAATATCCATATAGACGGAGAAATTGAGGGAAATATAAATTCAAAAAGTGCTATTTCTGTTGGTAAAAACGGCAAGGTAAAAGGTGATATAAAAGGTGATAAGGTTGTAATAAGTGGTGATGTTGAAGGCAAAATAGAGTGTAATGAGTTAGAGATTTTAAAAGGGGGCAGTGTAAAAGGGGAAGTGTTGGTTAAAAATTTAATTATTCAAAAGGGTGGAAATTTTGAGGGGAATTGTAAGAAAAAGGACTCTGCTACATCCACTCAATAAGTTTTTCAACCTCTTTTACTTCATAACATTTTAACGGTTCATTAAGAGGTTTAGCAGGTACTATTGCTCTTTTAAATCCAAGGTTTGCGGCTTCTTTTAACCTTTGTTCAATTCCCGGTATTTCCCTTATATCTCCAACAAGACTAACTTCTCCTATAAATACGCTCTCTTTGCTAATAGGTCTATTTCTAAAAGAGCTTACAATTGCCGCAATTATTGCTAAATCAGCGGCGGTTTCGTTTATTTTAATTCCGCCGGTGACATTTACAAATACATCATATTGGTTAAAAGGCAGGTTTAGTTTTTTTTCAAGTAAGGCTAAAATCATATTAAGACGGCTTAAATCAAATCCTGTTGAGCTTCTTTTTGGAATGGAATAACTCTCACTAACAAGTGCCTGAACTTCAAGCACAATTGGTCTTGTTCCTTCAAGAATTACCGTTATGGCACTTCCCGGAAGAGCTTTTTTGCTAAAAAAGTTTTTATTTTTTGCACTAACTAGTCCTTCTTTTGTCATCTCAAATATTCCAATTTCGCTCGTTGAGCCAAAGCGGTTTTTAAAAGCTCTTAATATTCTAAGCTCACGGCTTGCATCTCCTTCAAAGTATAAAACGGTATCTACCATATGTTCAAGCACTCTTGGGCCTGCTATTGAGCCTTCTTTTGTAATATGTCCTATTATAAAAATAGGTGTTTTGCTCTCTTTTGCAGTCCTCATAAGCTCAAATGTTGCTTCTCTTACCTGAGATACGCTTCCCGGGGCTGAGGAAATGTTTTGTGAATAGATTGTCTGTATTGAATCAATTATTACAAGGTCATAATTTTTGACTTCTTTAGTAATGTTTTCTACCACAATTTCTGGCATAATAAAAAGATTTTTGTTTTTAATTCCAAGTCTTTCGGCTCTTAGTTTTATCTGTCCCGGACTCTCTTCTCCTGCTACATATAAAACTTTTTTATCAATGGTCCCGGCAAGCTTTAGCATTAAAGTTGATTTTCCAACTCCAGGACTTCCTCCGATAAGCACTAAAGACCCTGGGACTATTCCACCTCCAAGTACCAAATCAAGCTCGCTGTCAGCTGAAGAAAATCTTTTAATTTCTTCTTTTTCAATTTCATCAAACCTTAAAATTTTAGAGATTTGAGAAGTAGTTTTGTTTTTTTCTTCACTTATTTCTATAAAACTCTCCCATGCGTTACAGGCGGGACATTTACCCATCCATTTAGCACTTTTATATCCGCATTCGATACATTCATAAACTGTTTTTTTCTTAGCCATTTACACTCTTTAATACTTTTTGTAAGTGAAGATTGTTTTCTATTATTGTGGCAAAAGCTTTTGATATGATAAAAGAGAGATATCTTATTAAAAGAATAGAGATAATAAATAAAGCAACTCCTGTGAGGATAATCCATTTTTCCTCTTTTAATTCAATCTCTTCTACATCTTTATATCTTTCGTAAAAAAAGAGAATAAAAATTAATGTATCAAAAAACAAAGCCACCCAGAAAATTAAATCGGCGTAAAATTTAATCACTATAAAGACCTTCTAAAATTCCGTCAATAAATTCCTCTTTGTCAAATTCCACTAAATTTTCAGGTTTTTCTCCTACTCCTACATAGTAAATAGGAAGTTTAAGTTCATTTACAATGCTAAAAAGAGCACCTCCCTTTGCAGTTCCGTCAAGCTTTGTAACAATAATGCCATCAACTCCTATAACATCATTAAATACTTTTGCCTGGTTTATTGCACTTGTCCCCTGTGTTGAGTCAATTACTAAGAGGACTTTGTGAGGGGCGTTTGGATATGCTTTTTTTGCCACATTTACTATTTTTTTAAGTTCGTTTTGTAAGTTTATTTTGTTATGAAGTCTTCCTGCTGTATCAATTAAGGCTATGTCTATACCTTTTGCTTTAGCTGAAGCTATTGTATCATATGTAACGGCTGCCGGGTCGTGTCCTTGGCGTGTTTTTACAATTGGGACATCTAAAATTTCTGCCCAGCGGCTAAGCTGTTCAATAGCTGCAGCCCTAAAAGTATCGGCAGCCCCTAAGATAACGGAATATCCTTCATTTTTAAACTTATAAGCCATTTTGGCAATTGTTGTTGTTTTTCCTGCACCATTTACTCCGATAATCAAAAACACATAAGGTTTGTCGTTTATTTCTATTTTTTCTTCAGGTACCTCAAAAACTTTTAGAAGTTCTTTTTTTAGTTTTTCTTTTGTTACTTCTTTTGGAAGTTTATCAAGGATTTTTTCAACTAATTCATAATCAATATCTGCTTCTATTAATGCCTCTTCAAGTAAATCTTTTTCTATTTTTTCTTTTTTTTCTGTTCCTACTACGTTTTTTATAGCCTCTTTTGTTTTATCAAGAGCTTTTTTAAAAATTCCAAACATTAAAATCCCTCCGCTTTTAAAATTTCATAAGGTATAAAACCTTCATATTTTAAGGTTTTGTTTTTATCAAGTATTATTATTGTTGGATATATATTAATTTTAAAATAGTTTTTTAAATATATATTGTCTGTTTTATAAAAATTCAAATTTAATTTTTTTAATATGTTTTCTTGCATTTTGCATTTTGTAGAGTTTTTTCTAAACAGAATAATAACTCTTTTTTTAGGATAAACAATTGAATTGTCTTTAAACGTTAAGTTTAGGTCTTTTAAAGAGATAACCATAAGGTTATTTTCTTTTTTTTGTGTTTTTGTTGATATCTGTGTCTGTTGTGTTTTAGTTTCTTGGGGTTTTTGTTTTTTTTCTTCAAAACACCCTATAAAAATTAAAATTATTGGTAAAATATATTTCATTGCTCTCCTTTTATGTAATTTTATCAAAAGGCTTGAAAAATGGGAAATAAAAGTGAATTTAGAAAAATTTGTCTCTCTTCTAAAAAAGTTAATAGATATCTTTTTTCAAAAAAAATAGGCAGGGAAATTTTAAAAACAGCAAAAAATTATAAAAAGATACTTATTTTTATTCCTCTTGAAAATGAACCGGATATAAGATGGGTTATAAATGAATTGAGAAAGGAAAAAAAGAGTGTTTTTGTTCCTTTTATGCAAGATTTAAGCTTTAAAATGGTAAAATATGCTTTGCCTTTAAAGAAAAAAAAATTCTCAATTCTTGAGCCTCTTAACAAAAACGAAACACTTGAAAAAATAGACTTAGCTATAGTTCCTGTAGTGGGGATTGATAGTGATTTTAAAAGAGTTGGGTTTGGCAAAGGAATGTATGATAGGTTTTTTGCTAAACTCGGATATAAACCTAAGATTGTTTTTGTTCAGTTAATTCCTTGTGTCGCCTCAAAAAAACTTACAGATGTTTTTGATATAAAAGGGGATGAATTTATAAGTTTTAATGTAAGGAGAAAAAATGATAATAGAAATTATTCTCGCTTCTTCTTTATCCGCTCTAGGGGTGTTTTTTATAACAAAAAAGATGGATAAGGCAAAGTATGATATTTTTGTGACTAAAGCCCAGGCTAAAGCAAAGGCTATTGAACATGAAGCTCAGATTCTTCTTGAAAATGCTAAAGCAAAGGCAAAAGAGATAGAACTTGAAGCTAAGAATTCTTATGAAATGCAAAAAATAGAGCTTCAAAAAGAGTATGAAAATAAGCTTAATGAGATTTTGAAAAAAGAAGAGGAGATTGAAAAGCTTTTAGAGGAGAATATAAAAAAAGATGAAAAACTTAAAAAAGCAGAGGCATTACTTCAAAAAGCAAAAGAAAAATATGAAGAAAAATTAAAAGAAGTTGAAAAAATACTCGAAAATGCGGCAGGTCTTACAAAAGATGAGGCAAAAGAGATTATTCTTAAAAAAACAGAAGAAAATTTAAGGGATGAAATTGCCCATCTTACAAGAAAAATTATAAAAGAAGCCGAAAATGATGCAAAGAAAAAAGCAAATTTTATAATAGCTCAGGCTACTACAAGATATGCAGGGGAGTTTGCGGGGGAGAGGCTTATCAATGTTGTTGCAATAGGTGATGATGAAATGAAAGGAAGAATTATCGGAAAAGAGGGTAAAAATATTAAAACTCTTGAGATGATAACAGGATGCGATATTATAATTGACGAAACACCGGGAATTATTACTGTTAGCAGTTTTAATATTTACAGACGTCAGATTGCAGTTGAAACAATTAAAAGACTGATTGAAGATGGAAGAATTCATCCTGCAAGAATTGAAGAAGTATATAAAAAAGTAGAAGAGGAGTTTGAAGAAAAAACTACTAAAGAGGGAGAAGATATTTTACTTGATTTAGGTTTAGCAAGTGCTGGAATTCATCCTGAAATTGTAAAGCTTATAGGACGCCTTAGATACAGGGCAAGTTATGGACAAAATGCTCTTGGGCATTCACTTGAGGTTGCTCATCTTGCCGGAATTATGGCTGCTGAAATGGGTGCGGATGAGATGCTTGCAAAAAGAGCCGGACTTCTTCACGATATAGGAAAAGCTTTAACTCATGAAATAGGCGGAGACCAT
>JAMOSM010000165.1 GCA_027063075.1 Nautiliaceae bacterium
ATAAAAACAGTTCTTGAGCCATATGTAAAAGAGGGGATTATTCTTTATAGGGATGATGATGAAATAGCTACAAACATACGCTCTTATCAGGTTATTTATGACAAAAAAAAGCCTGTAGCTGTTGGTGCTTTGCATATATATTCCCCCTTTTTAGGAGAAATCCGTTCATTAGCTGTTGATAGAGATTATCAAAAAAGAGGGCTTGGAAAAATGCTTGTTAAAAATCTTTTGAAAGAGGCAAAAGAGCTTAATTTAAAGGAAGTTTTAGTACTTACTTATAAAAAGGAATTTTTTGAAAAACTCGGATTTATTGAAATACAAAAAGAAGCAATTCCAGATAAAAAAATATGGGCGGATTGTATAAAATGCAAATTCTTTCCAAACTGCAACGAAACAGCTCTTATTACATATATTTAAAACTCTTTTTTTTAACTGTTGTTGTTTTACTAAACAGTTCTTTTATTTTTATGCCTTTATTGTTAGGAAGTGTTATTTTTTGTGAAGATTTAATAATAATAAGTCTTTATATAGCTTTGTTTTCTATATTTCATAATTTAAATTTGTTTGAGAGTGTTTATATCTTTTTTATAGCTGTTTTTTTTAAACTTTTTTTACATAAAAAGATTTTAGAGTATGTAAATACAACTTATCAGCCGATAGTAAGTATAATTTTTATTTATTTTTTTTTATTAGCTATTTTTAAATTGAATAATTTTATTTTAATTTATATTCTTTATAATATTGCATTTGATATTGTTTTAGTTAGGATTTTTAAATGCGAACCAACATAGTTTTAGTTGTTATTTTTATTTTTTTTTCCCTGCTTATTTATAGGGTATATTATTTAAGTATTAAATCTTTTAAAAAATATGCTACTCTTTCTCAGAAAAATATAAAAAAAGAGATTTTAATCGCACCGGTTAGGGGAATTATTTATGATAGAAAAAATATTCCAGTTGCCTTAAATGAACTTAGATTTAATTTGACTTTGTTACCTCATTTAAAAGATAAAGAATTAAAAGAGACAATAAGTGATATTAAAAAGCTTTTAGATATAAATGAAACAAAGCTTATAAAAGAGTATAAAAAACAAAATTCTCCTTATAATCATAAACCAATAGCAGTTATAAGATATTTAAAAGAGGAGAGTGTTTATAAAGTAGAACCTCTTTTGTCTTACAATAAAAATATTCATTTTGAACCGACTTATCTTAGAAAATATCCTTATAAAAACTATCTTGCCAATATTTTAGGTTATGTTTCAAAAGCCAATAAAAAAGACCTTCAAAGAAATAAAGTAATAGAACTTACACAGATTTCGGGTAAAAGGGGAATTGAGAGATATTATGATGATATTTTGCAAGGAGTTGCGGGTAAAAAAGAGGTTTTAGTTAATGCAAAAAATGAAATTTTAAAGGTTTTATCATATTTTCCGGCGAAAACCCATAATATAAAATTAAGTATAGATACTTCGCTTCAAAAATTTATTTATAATTTACTAAAAAAGGAAAATAAAAAGGGTGCTGTTATAGTAATGAAGACAGATGGGGAGATTTTAGCACTTGTTAGTTATCCAAGTTATGATAATAACCTTTTTGTAAAAGGTATTTCTTTTAAAGAGTGGAAAAAACTCTCCCACAATATTTACAATCCTCTTTTAAACAAACCAGTAAGCGGACTTTATCCTCCCGGTTCTACTGTAAAACCGGCAGAAGCGTTAATTGCAATTGCAAGTGGAAAATGGAATCCGTGGCAAAAAATTTACTGTCCCGGTTATATTGAGGTAGGAAACAGGAAATTTAGAGACTGGAAAGCCTGGGGACATGGATATGTTGATGTTTTTAAAGCTATAAAAGAGAGTGTGGATACATATTTTTATCAGATAGGACTGACCTTAGGTATAGATTATATTGCTAAAAATCTAAGAAAAATGGGATTTGGCAAAAAAACAGGAATTGACCTGCCAAATGAAAAAACAGGTATTGTGCCTGATAAGGAGTGGAAAGCTAAAAGGTTTCATCAGCCTTGGTTTATTGGTGAGACGTTAAATGCTGTTATAGGACAGGGATATTTTCTTGCTACTCCTTTACAGGTTGCTGTTAATACGGCTTTAATAGCAACTTCTAAACTTCCAAAGCCTTTTGTTGTAAAAGAAATTGATAATAATATCACAAAACCTGTTTTAAAAGATGTTTTAAATAAAAAAGAAAAATCTAAACTTTGGATGATAAGAAAAGGGATGTGGGAGGTGTGTAATGCCCCTGGGGGAACTGCTACAAAGCATATAAATACAAAAATAACAATTGCAGGTAAAACAGGAACTGCTCAGGTTTATTCAATTCCTCAGGATGTTAAAAAAAGGAAAAGAGAAGACGAACTTGCGTATTTTCACCGCTCTCATGCGTGGCTAACAACATTTGGTCCTTATAAAAAACCTCAGTTTGTAGTTACTGTATTAATAGAACATGGAGGACATGGGGGAAGTGCTGCAGGAGAAATTGTAAGTAAGATTTACAACTGGCTTGTAGATAATGGATATATAAAATGGAGAAGATAAAAAAGATTTTTTTGATTGTAATGGGAATTGCTTTTTTTGTGCATATTGTTTTTTATGCTCTTTATCTGTTTGGTGTTATAAGTTTTGATACATATATTGACCTTCTTGTTAAAACAGGATTAAGAAGGACTTACTCTTATAGTTTAGAGTGGCTGAGAAATTTAATCTATTTTATACTGCTTGTTTTAATAATTAAAGCTCTTAAAAAATCAAATATTTAGCTAGTTCTTTTTTATCTCTCTTTTTACCTTTATAGACTTTATCACCTATTTTTACCTCAGCTTTATCAAACTTTGTGTAACTTACTATCATATCAGCAGCTAAGTTTTTAATTTCTTCAGGGGCGTTTTTTTGGATAAGTCCAACGGGTCCTGGGATGTTTAGAAACATTTTTTCAAATATTTCTCCATTATAATTTTTTAAAGGTTCATTTTCATCTTTGTTTCTAGAAATAATTATTTTATATCCATTAACGTTAAAATGTCTTCCTACTTTTAAAATATCAATTTCTTTTGGAGTTAGAGGCAGATATTTATGATAATCTTTTAATCTTTTTGAAAAGTTGATATCCGTTAAAAGACATCCCCCGCTTGGTGATTCAAAACTCTCTAATCCGTATTTTTTTGCAAGTTCAAGTTGAATTTTTCTGTCTCTTCCGCTAATTCCAAGCAGTTTTTCTCTATTCACCCAACCTTCAATTTCAGGTATTGTTGGAGGAAGCAGTTTTGCGCTAAGAGGCCTTAGTACTAATCCATTTGCGTTTGAGAGTTTATTTACCGCATTTAGTGCCGGGAGTCTCTGACTCATTGGTCTTTGGCCCACTACTTCTCCGCTTATTATAAATTTAGCATTTGCTTTTGGCATATATTCCATTGCTTTTTTTATCATAAACGCGTGACAGTCAATACATGGGTTCATATTTTTTCCATATCCATAAACTGGATTAAATAAAATATTTTGAATATACTCTTCTTTTGCATCAATTACTGTAAATTTTATACCAAGCTCATTTGCAAGTTTTTCTAAGTGTTTTATTTTTTCTTTGTTTGATTCAAATCCTAAGTCTATATAGACACCTTCAATTTCAATGTCTTGTTCTTGAACTAATTTAACGGCTAATGCCGAATCAAGTCCTCCGCTAAATAGAGATAATGCTTTCAACTAACTTTCCTTTTTTAAGTTCTCTTAATTTGTAATTATACTCTTTTAAAAGATGTCCTCTTAGTGAATTATCAAATTCTTTTGAATATCTTATTTCTTTTATTTTTTCCTGATAATATCTTATTAATATCTTTAGCATCTGTTTTTTTAGACTTTCATAATCTAAAACTTTCACATCTTCTCTTAATACTATATCTAAAAGTTTTGAATCTTCAAACTTTTCTTGATATACGGCGTTAAATTCCTCTTCGTGCAGTTTAAACATATCAGTAGATATATATTCAACCGCCGTATTTAACCATTCAGGATGTTCATAAAGGGTTTTTATAATACTTGCTTCTGCAATGTCTATTTTTTTATTGATAATAGATGTAGGTTTTTGTAATTGAAAATTTTGTTTTGTTTTTAAAATTTCTGGTGAAACTCCAAGTCTTTGGGATACTTTAATAGAAAAGTCTTCTTGCAAAAGCTCTGATAAAGAAGAGATATATTCTTTTAACTCATCAAGCGCCTTTTTCTTTTCAATAACGTTTTTTATATCATATTTTTTTATTGTATATTCAATAATAAACTCATCAAATTTGATTTTGTTTTTAAAAAACTGGTTTATATCTTTGTTTTCTTTTACGGTATCAGCCGGGTCCATTCC
>JAMOSM010000166.1 GCA_027063075.1 Nautiliaceae bacterium
CACGGACCGATTAAGTTTGGAGTTATATTTGACAAAAATTTGTAGTTAGGGTATATTAAGATAAAAAAGGTCTCAAATGGAAAAAAAATTTGAAGAAATGAACATAAAAGAAAAAATAGAAGCCATAGAAAAAGTGTTAAAAAAAGATATTTTACCTATGCTTGCGTTTGATGGAGGGTTTGCAGAAGTCATAGACGTAAGAGACGCAAATAATGACGAAACACATGTATTTATTAGATACGGAGGAGCATGTGCAGCGTGCAGCAGTGCAGGAGGCGCTACTCTTTTTGCAATAGAAGAGACTCTTAGAAAAAGATTAAACACAGATAAAATAAGGGTTTTTCCGATATAATTTTAAAAAAGGCTTTTTATGAGTGAAAAATCCTTAAGATTTTTTCTTTTCCTTGCAATTCTAATTAATTTTTATCTTACTTTGTCATTAACACCTCTTTTTAATCTTGATGAAGGTGCTTTTAGTGAAGCTACTAGAGAAATGCTTTTAAATCACGATTTTATAACCACATACCTAAACGGCAATTTAAGATTTGATAAACCTATTTTAATTTACTGGCTTCAGGCTTTGAGTGTCACTATTTTTGGAATAAATGAATTTGCCTTTCGCCTGCCTAGTGCGGTGGCTGCAACTATCTGGGCTTTGGTGATTTATCTTTTTACAAGACGGCTTTATGGAGAAAAGACAGCTCTTTTTGCTTCGTTTTTTATGGTAACTGCTTTACAAATTGGACTTATTGCAAAAGCAGCAATTGCCGATAGTCTTTTAAATATGTTTATAACACTTAGTATGTTTTCTCTGTTTATTTATATTAAAAGTGATATAAAAAAATATCTTTACTTTACTTTTGCTTTTATAGGGTTTGGATTTTTAACAAAAGGACCAATTGCTGTTTTAGTGCCTCTTGCAACCTATTTTATTTATTCAATAATAAAAAAAGATTTTAAAAAATTTTTTAAAGACACTTTTAACATAAAAGGAATTTTAATTTTTTCTTTAATAGCACTTCCTTGGTATCTTTTAGAATTTAAAGCACAGGGAATGAAATTTATTGAAGGTTTTTTCCTAAAGCACAACCTAAGCAGATTCGAAACAAGTTTTGAAAAACACAAAGGTTCAATACTTTATTACATTCCGGTTATATTAATCGGGCTGTTACCCTGGACAAGTCTTTTTATTAAATATTTAACGAAACTAAAAGAGTGGTTAAAACAAAAAGATGACTTTATTCTTTTTGGAAGTATCTGGTTTTTCTTTGTTTTTATTTTCTTTTCACTCTCAGGTACAAAACTGCCTCACTATATAATTTACGGATATACTCCTCTATTTATTTTTATGGCTCTTAGCTTTAAAGAGATAAAAAGTGAATTTTTACTATCTTTGCCTATGGTTTTATTCATAATTATTCTAATTGCTCTTCCTTTTGTAGCAAGGGATTATATAAAATTTGCTAAAGATGAAGTAAAAGTAATTATTATAACTTTACTTCCTTTATTTAATAAATTTTATTTTGGTGTTATGTTAACTCTTTTGTTTTTATCTTTATTTAAATTTTCAAAAGAGATAAAAGCTATTATCCTTGGATTTTCAATGATAATTATTCTAAATTATGTTGGATGGATTTATGCAAATGTAAGGGCAATTCCAGTAAAAGAAGCAGCAAACTATATTAAAGCACATAATATTAAAAAAGTGGTAATGTATAAATTAAATACCCCTTCTTTTAATGTTTATGCAAAGATGCTTGTAGAAAAAAGAAAACCTAAAACAGATGATATTGTACTTACAAAAGTTACAGAACTTAAAAACTTTAACTACAAACTCCTTTATAAAAAAGGACTTATAGCTTTAATAAAAATAAAACCTAATCACAAACAGAAATTACCTTTTAACTATAAAAAGGATAAAAGAGAATGAAAATCTTAATAATAGGAGGAGGACCTGCGGGAAGCACTGCTGCAAGATTTTTGGCAAAAAAACACGATGTTACTTTGATACAAGATAAAATATGGGACAAACCTTGTGGTGGTGGAGTTAAAGCTTGGATATTTGATGAATTTGATTTAGACAA
Organism: Nautiliaceae bacterium; assembly: GCA_027063075.1. Lineage (GTDB taxonomy): Bacteria > Campylobacterota > Campylobacteria > Campylobacterales > Nautiliaceae > Caminibacter. Next base: position 2,085 of record JAMOSM010000166.1, read on the forward strand.
AAACTTAATAAAACATCTACTTGATAAAGTTTATATGGTCTATAAAAACAAAAAAATCAAAATTCCTCTAAAAGATAAAAACTTAGCGATTGTAAAAAGAATGGAATTTGACGAACACTTAAGAAGCTTAGCTCAAAAGGCAGGAGCAAAACTTATTTATGGAAAATTTAAAAAATTTGAGAATAAAAAAGCCCTAATTGAAATAAACAAAGAAAAGTTTTTGTTTGAATATGATATTTTGATAGCAGCAGATGGGGTAAATTCAAGCGTAAGAAAAGCCTTAAATTTACCATCTATTCCAAAAACAATAACTCACTACACAAAAACAGATAAATACAAAACTAAAGAGTGTGAATTCTTTTTTGATAAAGAGTTAGGAGGAAATTATTATGGGTGGGCGTTTCCTCATGAAAATTTATCTCATATAGGAAGCGTTGATGCTAAAAGTTTTGAAAATTTATGCAAATACCTAAATATAGACACAAAAGTAAAAGGCTATTTTATTCCTACATGGCAAGAAAATATTACAATTCAAAAAGATAACATCTATTTTGTAGGAGATGCAGCAGCTCAAGTAATGCCTCTTAGTTTTGAGGGTATTTATTATGCGATAAAATCTGCAGAAATTTTGACAAATTCAATTATAAATAATCTAAACTATAAAGAAGAATGGAACAAAAAGTATTTAAAAGATTTTAAATTTATGAAATTTTTAGAAAACCTAAACAAAACCCCTCTTAGAAGCCTTGTAGTAAAAGCCCATAAGTTTAATTTTGTAAAAAACTTAAGCATAAACCTTTGGCTTAAAAGCCGCTCTTAAACTTCTCAAAACTCTCATCCATAGCTTTTGTAGGACCAAAAGAAATATGTCCGTATTTAAAACTTAACATTTTTGAAGCATTTTTATCACCTATTGAATAAAGATAAATAGCACTGACAAGTCCTGTTCTATCAGCTCCCGCACGACAGTGAATTAAAATCGGTTTTCTAGCATTTTTTACAATTTTTACTAATTTTTTCATAGTTTCAATGCTTTGTATTTTTTTATCGCTTATTTTAAAGTCGATAAGAGTTATATTATGCTCTTTAGCAAAATTTTTTTCATACTGATACCATTTTTTATCAGGTTTTGCTCCCTGTAAATTAAGAATGGTTTTAAAATGATATTTTTCATAAAACTTTGGCATATTAAATTCATACAACTGATGAGAACGATAAACTCCAGGAGCCACTTTATAAAAATTTCCGCTTTGAGTCAAAAAAGCAAGCCATGTTAAAGATAAAATCACTAAAGAATAAGCTAAGACAAAAATAAATTTTAAGGCTTTCATTTTTAATTCCTATTTTTAGATATAATTTTATCAAAAAGGCCTTAAATGAAAATCTCTGTGGTAGTACCACTTATGAATGAAGAAGATAATATTAAATACTTAATTGAAGAAGTAGATAAAGCTTTAAAAGATTTTGATTATGAACTTATTTTAGTAGATGACGGAAGTACGGATAATACCGTAGAAGAGATAAAAAAACATATGAATGATAAAACAAAACTTGTAATACTAAACAAAAATTACGGTCAAACATCGGCTATGGCGGCCGGTATTGAGGTCGCCCAGGGAGATATAATAGTCACAATAGACGGGGATTTGCAAAACGACCCAAGCGACATTCCTATGATGATAGAAAAACTAAACGAAGGTTACGATGTCGTAGCGGGAATTAGAGCAAAAAGAAAAGATGAGCCTTTCAGAAAATTCTTAAGCAAAATTGCAAACAAAATAATAAGAAAAGTAACAGGCGTTCATATAACAGATTACGGATGTACTTTAAAAGTATTTAAAAAAGATGTAGCAAAAAATCTTCAGTTATATGGAGAACTTCATAGGTTTATTCCAATTTTAGCTGAAATGTATGGGGCAAAAATTACAGAAGTGCCGGTAAAACACCATGAAAGAAAATTTGGAAAAAGCAAATACGGCTTTAACAGAACCTTTAAAGTAATAAGTGATTTAATGTACCTTGTATTTATGCAGCGTTTTGGACAAAAACCAATGCATTTTTTTGGAACGGTAGGGTTTATTATGTTTAGCATAGGTTTTTTAATAGATTTATATCTTTTTGTTTTAAAACTTTTTGGAGAAAATATAGGAAACCGCCCTCTTTTAACACTCGGGACTATGTTTATTCTTGGTGGAAT
>JAMOSM010000167.1 GCA_027063075.1 Nautiliaceae bacterium
TGACACCTAATAAAGAAATAAACGCAAAACTTCAGGAAATGGGTGAAGAAAAAATTCAAAGTAAAATGGAGCTTAGAAAAATAATAGGGCGTCATACGTTTGATAAAGAAAAATTATTAAAACTGGTTCCTGAGCTTAAAGATTTAAGCGATGAAGCTCTTGAACAGTTACTTATTGAGAGCAGGTATCATCACTATATCGAAAAACAAAAAGCACAGATTAATAAAATGAAAGAGATGCTAAGCGTAAAAATTCCAGAGGACTTTGAATACAAAGGAATTCCGGGACTTAGCCGTGAAGTTGTTGAAAAACTTGAAAAAGTAAGACCTAAAACTCTGTTTCAGGCAAGTGAAATTAGCGGGGTGACCCCTGCTGCAATTGATATTATTCATATGTATATAAAAATGAGAGAGAAAAAGTCTTAATTTGGTATAATGGCGTAAAAAAGGATAATAATGACTAAGTATTGTTATATTTATACTGGAGATAAGAGTAAAAAAGAGAGACTTAAAAGAATTGATAAGGCTTTAGAGGAAATTAAAAAATTAAACGAAGATGTGGTTTTTGTAGTAAATGATTTACAAAGTATTGCTTATTTAAAAGAAAAAGGTTTTAAAGCTTTAAATATTGATGCGGCTGAGGATTTGTTTAATTTATTAGAACCAGATAGTATAATTTATTTATGTACGCCTGAAGATACTAAAATTATTAAGGCAAGCTTTAGAAATGCTAGGGAGATTTGTAATGGATAATCAAAACAACAATGAAAAGCCTTTTAACTTCTGGCTTTTTATGGCGGGGATTTTTGTTGGGCTTTTAGTGCTTACTTCAATTGTTATCGGGGTTCCTTATTTATTAATGAAGTAATATCAAAATAAAATCTGCTTCCTTTTCCTTTTTGGCTTTCTATTTTTAAGGAAGTATTGTGAAGTTTTAAAATATGCTCTACAATTGCAAGACCAAGTCCAAGGGAATTGTCCCAGTCGTTTTTTGCTATGCGGTAGAATTTCTTTTTTATTAAATTAATCTCTTTTTTTTCAATTCCTCTGCCTTTGTCTATTACTTCAACTTTATCTCCTATTTTTACGATAACTTCATCTTTAGAGTATTTAAGGGCGTTTGAAATAAGGTTTTGAAGGACTATTTCTATTAAGTTTTTGTCTGCATAGATTGTTACAGGTTTTGATATTAATTTTATTCGGTCTTCAAACCCTTCAATTAGGTTTTTTGCTGTAATATCAAGTCTGAATTTGGTGAAATTTGGGTTTAATTTTTTATTTTCTAGTTTTGTTATTAAATATAACCTGTCAATAAGTTCTGAGAGTCTGAGTGTATTTTTATGAATTTTATTTAAAAATTTTATTTTTGTTTTTTCATCAAGGTCTGAATTTAAAATCGTTTCAATATAACCGTTAATTATGGAAATAGGATTTTTGAACTCATGGGAAATGGCGGAAATAACTTCATCTTTAAACGAATTCATTATTTTTAGTTTTTTGTTTTTCTTTTTTAGTTTTTTATTTTCTTTTTTTAATTTTTCTATTTCTTTAAGTTCTTTTTTACAAAAAATTTTATTTAAGTTTATAGCCTACTCCTCTTATAGCTTGAATTAAATCTGTTTTATGGTTTAGTCTGTTTATTGCTACATTTACACTTTTTATGGAAATTTCTAAAATTTCTGAAATTTCCTCTTTTGAGAAAATCTTGTTTGAGTTTGAAAAAAACTCTTTTAAAAGTTTAAATTCTGAATTGGTAAGGTTTATTCTTTGGTCATTGATATACAGGATGTGTGAATCTGTGTTTAATTTTGCATTTTTGTAAGAAATTATATTTTTATTTTTTTTGTTTCTTTTTAAAACGGCGTTGATTCTTGCTATTAGTTCTTTCATTGAAAAAGGTTTTACAATATAATCGTCTGCTCCTGTTTCAAAGCCTTTTATAATATCGTCTTCACTTGATTTTGCAGTTAAAAATATTACAGGAATATCATAACCTTTTTCTTTTAACTCTTTTACAAATTTGCTTCCTTCAATAAAGGGGAGGTTTCTATCTACTATTAGAAGGTCTGGATTTTCCTCTTTTAAAAACTGTTTTACCCGTTTTGGATTTAAAAAACCGACAACATCAAAGCCTTCTTTTTGAAGGTTAAATTCAAGCAGTTCTAGTAAATCTTCTTCGTCTTCTATTATTGCTATAAGCATTATAAATCCATTCCTTCTTGTGCAAACAACATATATTTTGCAATTGTTTTTGCCGAATCACTTATTCTTTCAAGTTTTTTTGCAATATTTAAAATTTTTAATATCTCTTCAATATTTTCACTTTTTTTAATTTCTAAAACAAGTTCTTTATACAGTTCATCTGCTATTTTTTCATAACTTATGATGGTAGAATAGGCATCTTCTATATTTTCGCTTTTAATAGCAAGTTTTAAGGTTGTAATAGAGCTTAATGCATTTTGGTAAAGGGCGTCTATTTTTGCATTTTTAATATCATACTTTTTAATAAAGGCTTTTACGGACTTTTTTATTTTTGCTAAAAAAGATGTTGTTTTTAAATAAGCTACCGCTTCTCTTAAAAATTCACCTTGAGGATGGTATAAAGCTAGTGTTTTTATGACTTCATTGTCAAACTCTTTTAAATCAATTAAAAAAAATTCATCTGTAAGTTCTTTTTTTTGAAGGGATTCTTCAATTGCACTTATATAAGAATAAAATATTTCTTTTAAATTTTGAAGTTTTTTTTCTATAATCATTTCAGGCCTTTTTTGAAAAAATTATATCACATACTAAAAAAGAGGTTTGTTATCAAATTGTTATTTTCTTTTTTTATAATGCCGCAATTAAAATAAAAGGAGAGAAAATGAAAAAAATTGTAGCAGGCTTTGTTTTGACTGCAGTTAGTTTATTTGCTTGGACAATTAATGGAATGGGCGCTTCTTTTCCTTATCCTGTATATAAACAGTGGATAAAAGGTTTTTATGAAGAGAGTGGAAATAAAGTAAATTATACAGCAACAGGAAGCGGGACTGGGATTAAAGAAGTTGCAAAAAGACATGTTGATTTTGGGGGAAGTGATAAACCATTAATTCCAAGAATTTTGCAAAAAGCAAAACTTTATCAGTTTCCTACAGTTGTTGGAGGTATTGCTTTAGCATATAATGTTCCGGGAGTTAATAATTTAAAGCTTAGTGAGGCGGTAGTTGAGGGAATTGTACTTGGTAGTATTCAGTATTGGGATAATCCTTTAATTGTAAGATATAACCCTAATGCAAAACTTCCTCATAAAAAAATTATTTTTGTTCATAGAAGTGATAAATCTGGAACCACTTTTAACTTTACATATTATTTAAGCAAAATGAGCTCTCTTTGGAGAAAATACTACGGAGCAAGAAAACTTATAAACTGGCCAGCAGATAAGCAGGGAAGAAGTGTTGCCGGAAAAGGAAATTTTGGGGTAAGTGCTGCAATTAAAACAAATGTCTATTCAATAGGATATGTGGATTATGCAGATGCTTATAAAAACGGTTTGAAAATGGCAATCATTCAAGGAAGGGACGGAAGATTTTACACTCCAAATCCAGAGAGTTTTTCTGAAAGTGCGGCATATGCTGGATTTTCTCTTAAAAACGATTTTTATAAAGTAATTGCATACCCTAAAAGGGGATATCCTATAATTGCGGCAACATTTATTTTAATTCCGCAAGAAAAAACTGATACAGATAAAAAAGTTACAAAATTTTTTGATTACGGATATAATCACGATGAAATGGCTAAAAAACTTGGGTATGTTCCGCTTCCTGAGGGTGTAAAAGAGCTTGTTAGAAATTATTGGAAAAGTCATAATATAGCTCCTTAAGGGGCTTTTTAATTTTAATTAAGGGGAGCTGATGGAGGCATTTTTTAAAAAGTTTTCCGCTTTTAGTGCTGCGACGATTCTTTTAATACTTACATCGATTTTTGTTGTTTTATTTTTATATGCTAAACCTGCTATTAAAGAATATGGTCTTAAATTTTTAATTGATTCAAGATGGGATGTAGTTGTAAATGATTCTAATATTAAAATGGCAACTGCTGCTTTAAATCAAAATACAACAGATATCGATAATGAAATAATTCCTACAGATGATGATTTAGATATTATAGAAGATAATGACTTAAAAGACATCCCTATGGATGATGATTTAAATATTGAACAAGAAAACAACGTTTCTGATACAAAAGTGATTTATGGAGGTCTTATTCCTATTGTGGGGACTATATTATCCAC
>JAMOSM010000168.1 GCA_027063075.1 Nautiliaceae bacterium
AAATATCACGGTAAAAAGCTTGATAAATTCGATATTTCAAATAAACAACAGGCGGAAGAAATTGTAAAAGAATTAAAGCCTCTTACATATGAAGTGAGTAAAATCGAAAAGAAAATCACCACTTCCAAATCACCCGCTCCTTTTATGACATCAACTTTACAGCAGGTTGCAAGCAGTGAGCTTGGTTTTTCTCCAAGAAAAACAATGCAGATTGCCCAAAAGCTTTATGAAGGGGTAAAAACTCCCGTTGGAGAGACCGGTATTATTACATATATGAGAACAGACAGTCTAAATATTGCAAAAGAGGCACAAGAAGCTGCTGTGGAATTTATTAAAAAAATGTTTGGAGATGAGTATGCAGAGCCTAAAACATACGATAAAAAAGCAAAAAACGCCCAGGAAGCCCATGAAGCTATAAGACCTGTGGATGTAAGACTTACACCTGATGATTTAAAAAACTATCTTACAAAAGATGAGCTGAAACTTTATACTTTAATTTACAGCAGGTTTTTGGCATCTCAGATGAAAGATGCTAAGTTTGAGACTCAAAATATCTACCTTACAAATGAAAAAGGAGAATTTAAAATAAGTGGTAAAAAGCTTATATTTGAAGGGTTTTACAAAGTATATGGAAAGCCAAGCGCCGATACTTTGTTGCCTGAATTTAAAGAAAAAGAAAAATTAAAACCAGAAGATGTAAAAGCCATTCAGCATTTTACAAAACCGCCTGAGAGATACACTGAAGCAAGTCTTATTAAAAAACTTGAAACTCTTGGAATCGGTCGTCCATCGACATATGCACCTACAATTACACTTTTGCAAAATAGGGATTATGTAGAGTTAAAAGAGAAAAAGCTTTATCCGACAGAAACGGCTTTTAATGTAATAGGGGTGCTTGAGAAGCATTTTCCTGATATTGTGGATGCAAATTTTACTGCCAATATGGAAGAGATGCTTGATTTAATTGCCAGTGGAAATAAAGACTGGCAGGAGATGTTAAAAGAGTTTTATCATCCTTTTATGGAACTTATTCAAAAAGGGGAAAAAGAAATCCCTTCACAAAAAATTGCAAAACCGATAGGTGAGCTTTGTCCTGAGTGCGGAAATCCCCTTGTGATTAGAAAGGGAAGATTTGGAGAGTTTATTGCGTGTAGTAATTTTCCAAAATGTAAATATACGCGTCCTATTGAAAAAGAAGAAAAAAAAGTGGATGTTAAATGTGAAAAGTGTGGTGCTGATATGGTGATAAAAAGAGGGAAAAAAGGGGAATTTTTAGCCTGCAGTAATTATCCGGAATGTAAAAACACAAAACCCCTAAACCCGCCAGAAGTTATTAAAGATGTAAAATGTCCTGGATGTGGGGGCGATATTATAAAAAGAAAAGGTCCAAGGGGTGAATTTTACGGGTGTGCTAATTATCCTGAGTGTAAATTCATCTCAAAATTTAGACCTGTAAATAAAAAATGTCCGGAGTGTGGATATTTAATGGCTGAGCGTACTTACAGAGGTAAAGAAGTATATGAATGTATTAAATGCAAGAAAAGAGAGGAAAAATGAGAGTAGGGATTATCAGCGATACTCACAAAAAAGTGGGGCGAGCTAAAAAAGCTATAGATTTATTGGTAGATAAAGGTATTGAGTTTTTAATTCACGCAGGTGATATAGTAAAAGAAGAGATACTTGAATATATTGAGAGTAAAAATTTAAGATATGTGGCAGTCCTTGGAAATAATGACTATCACCTTTACAGTGTTGTTGATAAATATGAACTTGTAACGGAGCCTTTTTATTTTAAACTTGCTGGTAAAACGTGGAAACTTATGCACTATCCAAAATATATTTTTCCGCTTGATACAGATATTATTGTTTATGGTCACACACATGAAGTGGATATTACGTTTAACGGTAAAAATTTGATATTAAATCCCGGAGAAGTGTGTGCGAGGGATACAGGTTTTAGCAGTTGTATGACTTTAGATATTAAAAAAGACAAATATGTAGTAACTTTGTTTTATAGGAAAATAAAGACAACTGAGTGGAAAAGCAAGGTAAAAGAATTTTTTATTTCCGGAGGTAAAGAGTGATATATCTTTGTGCTATTTCAAACATCCGTTCAGGTGCTTGCAGGGAAGATTGTAAATTTTGTACCCAAAGTGTAAAATGGGGGGCGGATATTGAGAGATTTAGGCAAAAAAGTATTGAAACAATTGTAAATGAGGCAAAGCTTGCAAAAAAAAACAGAGCCTCTGGTTTTTGTCTGGTTACAAGTGGGAAAGGGCTTGATGATAAAACGCTTGAGTATGTTTGCCGTGCTACAAAGGCTGTTTTAAAAGAAGTTGATATTTCTATTATTGCGTGTAACGGAACAGCAAGTAAGGAATCATTAAAAGAGTTAAAAAAAGTTGGAGTTAAAATTTATAATCACAATCTTGAAACAAGTCGCGAATATTATCCTAAAATCTGTTCTACTCACAGCTGGGATGAAAGGTTTGAAACCTGTGAAAATGTAAAAAGCGTTGGTCTTAAACTTTGCAGCGGTGGTATTTTTGGAATGGGAGAGAGTGAAAAAGATAGGATTTCTCTTTTAAATTCTCTTAAAAAGTTAAACCCCGATGGAATACCGATAAACTTTTTTATAGAAAATGAGAGACTTCCTTTAAGAGCCACTCATACAAAAGATATGGCATTAAAAATTATTAAAACTTTTAGAACAAATTTTCCTGATGCTGTAATAATGTTAGCAGGAGGCAGAGAAGTTGTATTTGCAAGTGAATGGTTTGAAGGGATTAAAGCCGGAGCTAACTCTATAGTTATAGGTGATTATTTGACAACTAAAGGGGAAAGGGCTGATAAAGATTTGGAAATTTTATTAAAAAGGGGGATAAAAGTAGCTAATGAGTGCTGAAATTAAACTTATGATATCTCTTTCTCTTATTCTTTTAATTTCTCCTTTTTTAAGTAATAAACTGAAATTTCCAATTTCTGTGGTTGAAATAGTACTTGGTATTGTTTTTGGGGCTTTTCATTTAATAGACCATCACAATCACTATTTTAAGCTTTTAGCAGAAGTCGGTTTTTTGTTTTTAATGCTTTTAGCGGGAATGGAGGTTAATTTAAAAGAACTTTTAAAACTTGATAGGAAAATTATAAAAAAAGGGATAATGTTTTTGGTTTTTTTATATCAGCTTGCATTTTTAATAGTTTTTTTAAGTTCTCTTAATTTTATTTATGTAATTGTTTTTTCTCTTATATCTGTTGGTCTTTTACTTGCAATTCAACAGGAAATTGGCAAAACGATATGGCTGGATTTGGCGTTGAAAATTGGGGTTTTAGGAGAGCTTTTATCAATTTTGTTTTTAACTATTTTAAGTGAATATCTTGAATATTCTTTGTCAAAAGAGCTTTTGATAAATATTTTTATTTTGATTGGGGTCTTGGTGTTAATGGGGGTTGTTTTTGTTTTATTCAGAACTCTTCTTTGGTGGTATCCAAACCTTAAACACTCTTTAATGCCAGGAATTGATAAGTATCATCAGGATGTAAGAATTGCTATGAGTCTTTTTTTTATTATGATTGCGGTTATGATGATATTAAAAATTGATGTTGTTTTAGGGGCGTTTGTTGTTGGGGTGTTTTTAAGAACCTTTTTTGACCATAATCATAAACTTGAACATAAATTGGCTCCTCTTGGTTTTGGGTTTTTAATTACGATATTTTTTGTTCATGTTGGAAGCAGTATTGATTTAAGCCGTTTTAGTTTGGATATGCTAAAAGATATTTTAATATTAACATTTGTAATGATTGGAATAAGAGTTCTTAGCGCTTTTGTTTTTATAAAAGATATAGGGCTAAAAAGAAGTATTCTTTTTGGCCTTTCACTTTCTATGCCTCTTACTTTACTGATAGCGACTGCAACTTTGGCAAAATTAAATCATTATATTGAGGAAAGAGAATATATTATCTTAGTAATAACGGCTGTTTTAGAGGTAATTATTGTAATGTTTGGCGTAAAATTTATAAATAAGTTACAATTTCATAAAAAGGATAGTTAATGGTAGTTACTCGTTTTGCACCAAGTCCTACGGGATATTTACACATAGGAGGGCTTAGAACTGCGCTTTTTAACTGGCTTTGGGCTAGGAAAAACAACGGAAAATTTAGACTTAGAATTGAAGATACAGACCTTAGCCGTAATAAACAAGAGGCGGTGGATGCGATTTTAAAGGCTTTTAACTGGGTTGGAA
>JAMOSM010000169.1 GCA_027063075.1 Nautiliaceae bacterium
GTAGTAAATCCTTTTAAAGGTAAAACTTCTTTTTTAATCTCTTCTATTTTTGCAAGAGGAGGCAGATTTTTTTGAAGTTCATCTAAAAACTTATCTTTTTTTTCACCCTCTATTTCAATTACAACCCCATCACCGCTGTTTAATACAAAACCTTTTAAATTTAAAGAAGTTGCAATTTTATATACAGTAGGCCTAAATCCAACACCCTGGACTATTCCGTTTATTAAAAACCTGTATCTCAAGAAAAACCTTTTTGAAATTATAATGAAAAAGGAGGAAAAAATAAAAAAGGAGAAAAAATGAAAAAGCTTTTTGCATTAGAATTATAAACAAAAAATATTAATCATACATTAATCTAAAAGAAAATTTTTATTAATTGCTAACTTTTGAATTTATAACCAGACTTCCAAACGCCTCAACCGCTCCTGATATCGGCAATGCCTTTGGAGTATAAACAGGATAGTTTTTGTCAATATAACTGTAAATTTTATTTAAAAACTCTCCTTCAAACAAATCCCCGACAATTACAGCCCCATCAAGAAGTGTTTCTTTATTAAAGCTTTCATACATATTACTTAAAAATTCGGCAAAACTTTCAATTACTCCATAACTTAAAAGATAGTTATCAACTCCAGCAAGATTAAAACTCATAGCGGTTCTTATAGCCCAAAGAGGATTTAAGTTGTTTGATTCAAGCTTATAATCAATTCTAGGTCCTTTTTTAGTCATTGCTTCATTTGCATATTTTAAAAGTTTTTTAGCCGCATTTTTAATATTATTATCAAGACCTAAAATAATTCCAATTAATCCCCAAAGATAAAAAATTCCTTTTTTATCACTGCTTATATCGGCTTTTAAAGCATTTTCAAAAAGTTCAGGTCTTTTTTTAGAGAAATTTTCAATAAGTTTTTTTCCTGTATCATTCATAGCTCCGATTAACGCAAAAATTTCTTTAAAATCATCAAAATAAAATTTAAAATCAACATACTCAATAACTCCAAATTTTGGAGAATTTATCAGAATTTTACTCTCATCTTCTTTATAAAAACAAAAACCGATTGTAGTTTTGTTCTCCATTTCCCACTGGTTTAACACGCCAAAAAAACCTGCAAATGCCGGCTTTGCCTCTTTTTTAGGAAGGTTTGGAAAATCTTTATAATCAATTACTGATTTATCGCTCTTACTATATGCACCGTATTTTTTATAAACTCCAAGTATTCCCTCTTTAACAAATTTTTCAAATTTAGGAACAACTCCCCTATCACCACTGTAAAGCAAAATATCTTTATTTTTTGAATCGGTAACCACCGCTTTTAAAATATCTTCAACTTCCACTTCAAAACTCAAATCAGTTGGCTTAGTGGTTTTTTTAAGTCCTAAAAGATGAATATCAAGTCCTTCAAACAAAAGTTCAAGCACCATACAATCAGGCAGTTTTACATCAAATGCAGGAGTTGAAATACCATATGTCTTTTTAAACTCAAGGTTTGTCTTTAATTTTAAAATCGGTTTTTCTATACTTCCAAGGGCTTTTGCATCCCCTTCAAAAGCCATAAAATATTTAGCCACACTTGCTAAATCTTTTGCAACTATAATTTCCGCATTTTCTAAATCACTGCTTATTTCATAAGCTCCGTTCATTGTTTGAATAGAAATTTTATCACCATTTATTAATTTCTCTCTTAACTTATCAAATAGTTTTTTTGGATTTTCAATTTTACCCTCTGCTTTATATCCACATACTTCACAATGATGAAAAATGTCATAATAATGAGGATTTTGCGAGTCTTTTACCTCCCTTAAACATTTAGGACAAGGAGGAAGTGAAATATCAGGAAAATCCCTAACTAAATTATCTTTAAATTCATCAACAACCTCTGCACTTAAAGATTTTAAAAAAACACTCAAAGGAAGTTCATTCGCTAAATTTCTTGAAAATTCTTCTATTTTATTCTCATCACCCTCAACATATGCATAAATATTTTCTAAATCCCTGCTAAGCCCAAGTTTTACCTCGCTTTTCTTTGCAACCCTTAAACATATTTTTTCAATTATTCCCTGAGTAGAAGGAGTTTTGAAAACAAATCTAAGTATCATTTACACTCCTTAAGTTCATATCCTCTTAGCGATTCTTCAGGAACTCCCCTTTTGTAAGAAATTCTTGCAATTTCCTGTAAATTAACATCAGGATTTTTTATTTTTACTTCAACTCCGAGTTTTTTTAATTCATTAATTAAAATTTTTTCCATAAGTTTTGCAGCTTTAAGTACAGGCTCTGTAATAGTAAAAGTGGTATCTTCACCTATTACATACGGCACCACACCAATAATTTTTGTCTCAGGCAAATCGCCCATCATATGAATCATCTCAAGAGTCTGAAGCATTTCAACCTCATGAGCACTTCCCTGCCAGCTTACACATTCAGGCACATCTAAAAAATCAAAAAAATAAACATCTCCAATTTTAGCATCATCAACATCAACTGTATCAAAAATAAACACTCTATCATACTCTACAATTATAGGAATAAGCCTTTGAGCAAGAGTTCCACCATCTATTAAATCAACCTGGTGAGGACCTTTAAATTCATATTTTTCATCCAGATAATTTATTAAATGAACACCTATTCCCTCATCTCCAAACAAAATATTTCCAATACCTAACACAAGAATTTTCATTCACTTCCTTTCAAAAAATAATACGCATTATATTAGCTTTTGAAAGAAAAAAAAGAAAAAGAGACTAAAAACGAGGAGTTTTTAGTGTGAAGAATCCTCTTTTTCCCATTTCATACCACTAAAGATTGCATCCATACCGCCGTTTTTACCAAATACCGCATTATAAACAGCCATATAAATATGGATAAATACAACAATTATAATAGCCCACATAAAGATATGATGCCAAAGTCTTACATATGCAAGTCCGCCAAAAAAGCTCTCAATACTCTTTGCAAGAGGCATTAGCATAGCTCCAAGCCCCTGATGATAAACTTCAGCATACAGTGCAAGCCCTGTTAAAATAATTCCATAGAAAAATACATAAAGCATTGTATAAGCCCAAAACTGAAGCGGGTTATAAATACCTCTTGTATGAGGGTGTTTTGCCACTAAAAGATAGTATCCAACCTGTTGAATCATCATTTTAATATTAAAAGCATCTTTAATTGATTCTCTTTCATATTTTGCTTCTTTAAAGAAAAAGAAATAAACAGTTTTGTAAATTACAGCACCTATCATTGCAAAACCAAAAATAATATGCCACTCCCTAATCTCTGCCTGTAAAAATCTTGTAGGCTCAGGAGATACATTTGCATAAGTAATAAAAGGGTCTGCAATATAAAATCCGGTTGCTATTAAAAGAAAAATAGAAACAGCCCTTATCCAGTGTTGCCATCTATACCCGGCAGAAAACTCAATTCCGCCGAGATACTTTCCCATTACTTTTAAAAATTTCATTTGTGCCTCCTTAGCATGCACCGTAAAGTGGGTCTACTTTGAATTCACCAAGTTTTTTACCTTTAACATCCATAACATGAACTGCACATGCAATACATGGGTCATAGCTGTGAATATTTCTAATAACTTCAAGTGGTTTAGCAGGGTCTGCTAACTTCATACCGATTAAGTTTTTCTCATATGCACCTTTTTTACCATTCATATCAGCTGGACCCGCATTCCAAGTAGATGGAACAACCGCTTGCCAGTTTTCAATTTTTCCATCTTTAATTCTACACCAATGGCTTAACATTCCTCTTGGAACGTCACCGATAAATCTACCTCTGTATTCTTTGTTTTTGTCAATTACATAAGGAGCCACTGTAGTTTGATCTACTTTTAGATTTTCTACTAAGTTATTAAACGCTTCTAAACCGTAATCAGCAATAGTTTTAGTTTGAAGCATTCTAGCGGCTGTTCTTCCAAGTGTTGTAAATAGTGCTTCTGCCGGAAGTCCTGTTTGAGCTAAGAATTCATCAACAACTTTTCTTACTTTTTCATTACCTTTTGCGTAATTAACTACCATACAAGCAAGTGGTCCAACTTCCATTGGCTCTTCATTATATCTTGGTGATTTAATCCAAGAATATTTACCTTTTTCATTTACAACTTTTGCTTTAACAACTCTTCCCTCACCATTTACACTCTCACCCTCTACATATCCAGTATAATTAGGT
>JAMOSM010000170.1 GCA_027063075.1 Nautiliaceae bacterium
ATATATAAATCTTAAAGAGTTTTCTTTTCCCAAAACGGATTATATTTTATCGGCTTTATTTGAAAAACTGAAAAAAGGTGATTTTTCTCAAAAAGGGAAAAAATATTTTATTAAAATAGGCGTAAATAAATTTGTTTTATATATAAAAAATGATAAAATGATAATAGACGAGTATTTAGACAAAAAATTTATAAAAAGGCATATTTACAAATGATAAGAAAACAGGTAAGACTCGGGGATTTATTAGTAAAAGAAGGGATTGTTTCAAAAGAAGAACTTTTACTTGCCTTAAAAAAACAGCAGGAATATAAGGCAAAAGGCCAATATAAAAAACTTGGTGAAATTTTATTGGAGCTTGGTTTTGTAAATGAAAAACAGATACTTGATGCTCTTTCAAAACAGTTAAATATTCCTTTTATAGATTTATATGGTGAAAAAATAGATTATGATTTTATAGCTTCTTATCCTTATAATTTATTGGAAAAACATCTTGTTCTTCCTTTTAAAGCGGATGAGGATTTTATTTATGTGGCTACTGCCGACCCTTTAGATTACGATGCTCTTGATTTGATAGAGAGATTGGCATCAAAACCGATAAAAATCTTTATTGCCTCAAGTAAAGATATAAAGACTATTCTTGAGAGGTTAAAAATATATATTTCTACAAACGAACTTATAAAAAAAATTAAAAAGGAACTTAGTGAAGGCGGAGGAGGAGAAAATGTCAGCGCCGTTGAAGAATTGTTGGATTTGATTTTAAAAACGGCTATTCAAAAAAGAGGAACTGATGTACATATAGAACCGTTAAGATACAATATAACCATTAGAGCGAGAATTGACGGTGTTTTAAAAGAGATTTTTTCCTTTGATAAGGATATTTATTATCCTTTAGTTTCAAAAATCAAGCTTTTGGCGAATATGAATATTTCCGAAAAGAGAAAGCCCCAGGACGGTAGATTTTCAAGAAATTATAATAATCATATTTATGATTTCAGGGTATCAACCATTCCTTCGTTGCATGGCGAAACAGTTGTTATAAGAATTCTTGACCAGCAAAAAATCCTTTTAAGACTTACAGAACTTGGAATGAGTGAATATAATCTAAAAAGATTTGAAACCATTATTCACTCTCCTTATGGAATAGTTTTTGTAACCGGTCCTACGGGAAGCGGTAAAACCACCACTCTTTATGCCGCTTTAAATGAAGTAAAAGGGGTTGATAAAAAAATCATTACCATTGAAGACCCCGTTGAATATGAACTTCCTTTAATTCAACAGATACCTATTAATGAAAAAATAGGTATTACTTTTGCTTCTACTTTAAGAAGCGTATTAAGACAGGACCCTGATGTAATTATGATAGGTGAGGTCAGGGATAAGGATACGCTTGATGCTGCAGTACAGGCTTCACTGACAGGTCACTTGGTTTTAGCAACCCTTCATACCAACGATGCGGCAAGTACCATTACGAGAATGGTTCAAATGGGAGCTGAAAGTTATTTAGTATCAGATTCTTTAATAGGAGTAGTAGCTCAAAGACTTATCAGACGTATATGTCCTTATTGCAAAACAACATATAATCCTTCAAAAGAGGAATTAGAACTTATAAAACCGTTCTTAAAAGAAAAAATCGTATTTTATAAAGGTAGAGGTTGTAAAGAATGCGACTTTACGGGATATTTAGGAAGGGAAATGATAAGTGAAGTTCTTGTAATTAATGAAAAAATTTCTCATCTAATAGCTTTAGGTAAAGATAAACAGGAGATAGTAAAAGTTGCAAAAGAGTATGGATTTGTGACGTTGGTGGAAGATGGTGTTCAAAAATTAAAAAAAGGTATTACAACTCTTGAAGAGATATTAAGGGTGGTAAAAGTAGATGTATTTTAAAATTGAGTATATAAAAAACGGAAAATTACACGAAACTGTTATAAAAGCAAATTCTCTGGCTCAGGCCCTTGAAATTTTTAGAAGAAAAAAGCTGGGTATTTTTAAAAATATAGAAGAAATAGAAAAGAAATCTTTTTTTGAGGAGTTGAGAAAAAGGTTTTCAATATCCAAAGTGAATCTTAGAGAACTTTTATCTGTTTTTGATCAATTGTATGTAATGCTTGATGCAGGGATAGGAGTGGATACAGCTTTAAAAAATGTAATGCTGTCTATAAAAGATAAAAAATTACAAGAAGTTTTTCAAAATATCTATTATGATATTCAAGCAGGTAGCAGTCTTTACGACGCATTTTCCAGATATGAGGATTATTTTGGTAATTTAGTGATTTCTATTATAAAACTGGGAGAAGAAACGGGAGATTTGGCAAATGCTCTTAAAGATTTAGCTACTATTTTACAGGAGATTTTAGATAATAGACAAAGATTAAAAAAGGCTACAAGATATCCTATGTTTATTATATTTGCTATGACAGTGGCTTTTGTGGTGGTTATTTTATTTGTAATTCCTCCTTTTAAAGATATATTTGCTCAGTTAAAAACAGAACTTCCCTTGCCTACAAGGTTTCTGATTTGGATGGAGGGGGCCCTTAGGGATTTTGGACCTTATATTCTTTTGTTTGGATTTACAGGATTTATTATTATTTCTTATTTTTATAAAAGAAGCTATAAAGTCAGACTTGCCCTTGATAAATTTATATTAAAAATTTATATAGTGGGAGAAGTGATTGATTTGGCTATGAGGGGAAGATTTATGTATGTTTTTGAAAGACTTCTAGAATCAGGGGTTCCTATCATCGATGCTTTGGATAATGCAATTAATATAGTAGATAACGAATATATAAAGAGCAGGTTAAAACTTATTAAAAATTCTATTCAAAAAGGAGGAAGTATTACGCAGGGGTTTGAAGATACGGGTCTTTTTGAAAATATGATTATTCAAATGATAAAAGCGGGAGAGGAGTCCGGAAACTTAATTGCAATGTTGAAAAAAGCGAGTAAATATTATCTTGATAAATACAGATATCTTGTTGATAATATAGCGGTATTGATAGAGCCTATTTTAATTGCGGCAATTGCCGGATTTGTTATTACGCTGGCTTTAGGTATTTTCCTTCCTATGTGGAGTTTAACTGAAACAGTAAAATAAAAGGAAGTATTATGAATGTTGAAACAGGAAGTATAGTAGCGTCTGTTATAAGTGCAGCTATTTTAGCTTTTGCTCTTTGGATTATATATAAAATTTCAAATATATAAAAAATCATTAAATTTTTGTTAAAAAAATTAAACTTTTTTTGAAAAAAACCGATTTATTTATGCTATAATAGTGGTAACACTAAAACTTGAAAAGGAGTTCACAATGAGAAGAGGAGGTTTTACTCTTATCGAATTGATTTTCGTTATCGTGATTATCGGTTTATTAGCAGCAGTTGCAATTCCAAAATTCGTTGGATTAAAACAAAATGCGGAAGCTACAGCTGTAGTTCAGGCAGTTAATGATTTAAATGGAAGTGGTGGGGCGTCATCTTTCTTAAATCAAGTTGAATTAAACGGTAAATCTTTAAGTGATTTGAATATTACTGATTTGTACGCTTTTAAAGGTGGAAAATGGTCAGTAAGCAGTGATGGTAAAGAAGCAGATTATAATGGGACTGATTTAAGTTCTTCTTTTAAATATAACGATGACGGTACTATAACTGTAAGTATTACATGTGATAAAAAAATTGGTTTCTTGACTAAAAACGGATTAGACTGTAATAAAACTTATACTATTGACCTAAAAACACCTTAATAATATGAAAAGAGCTTTTACTTTAATAGAGCTTATTTTTGTAATGGTGATTGTGGGGATTTTAGCCTCTGTGGCTATCCCCAGATTTAGCGGTTTATTGGATAATAGTAAAAAATCCGCTGTAAAATCTACTATAAACGCTGTTTTAACTTCTATAGAAAATATACACGGTCAGTGGATTATAAATGAAAATATGACTAAGTTTAAAGGTGCTGACGGGGCTGAGCATAATTTAAATGAAAACGGATATCCAGAGCAGCTTGATGAAGGGGCTAACACTTCTCGTGTATTTTCATATGTAATCAAAAATGCCGTGCCTTCCTGCAACGGCGGTAAAACAAACGGCTGTTGGAGAGAACCTTCCACAAATGAATATGAATAT
>JAMOSM010000171.1 GCA_027063075.1 Nautiliaceae bacterium
GCAAAAAGCCAAAGAAGAAGCGTGCAAAGGGGTGCAAGTCATTTTTGGGGTTTGCACATTATAAAGGGTTGCAAAAAGCCAAAGAAGAAGCGTGCAAAGGGGTGCAAGTCATTTTTGGGGTTTGCACCCCATTTATATGTTTTAAAGTTTCCTTTTTTCTGGGGTTTTATATATAGTGGGGTGCAAAGGGTGCAAAGAAAAAAAGTTTTTTTTAAAAATGGGGGTCTAAAATAAAAAGACTTCTTTTAATGGTAAATAAAAAATAAGATAAAAATAAATGAGAAATAAAAAAGTTAAGAAGTTAAAAGCCGATACCAAAGCTCCATAAGCTCCCGTCTCTCTTTTAAATAATCGTAATGATTATAAACGGCTCTTATTTTGTTTTTGTCTATGTGTTGCATTGCTATTTCAATAACTTCGTCTGTTATGCCGTGTTCCTGTTGGAGATATTGCCTTGTAAAGGTAGAAAATGAGTATCTTATGCCGTGTAGGCTGGTAGGTTTTAAGTTATATTTTTTTTGAATGTTTTTTAAATGTCTTCTTAATGCGGTCTCACTTATTGGCTTTTTACCATTAAGAGAAAAAACATAATCACCTGTTTTATACTCTTGAAGTTCTCTAAACGTTTCAACCGCTTCATCAACTAACGGGATTTTAAAATCAATCGTCTTAACTTTTAAATTCTCTTTTGGGATATGCAGGATTTTATTTTCAAAATCTATATGCTCCCATTTTATAGCTCTAACGCTTCCCTGCCTTAATGCAGTAAGGAAAATTATCTTAATAGCTCCCTTTACTATCGGCTGGGGTTTTATGTCTCTAACCTCATCAAAATACTTTCTAAATTCCTCTAAATTATCGTTATATTTATAATGATTTTTGGCTGTTGTGGTGAAAATCTGTTTTAAGTCGATGTCTCTTATTATGTTATACTCTATATATTCCTTTGAGCGTGCAAAAGAAAAAATACCATTTAAAAGAGATTTTAACTTTTCGGCAGTCGGTCTGTTTTGCTTTTGTAAAAACTGGTATATCTCTTTTACTTTGATACTTTTAATGTCTCTACCTTTAAAGGTCGGTAATACGTATTTATTAACCCTCTGAATTGTTTTTGCGGCTGTGGATTTTTCTCTCTGCTTTTGATATTCTTTTAACCAATCATTGACAATCAATTCAAATTTTCTTTTTTCCTTTGTCTTACGTTCGTTAAGCTCATTGACTACGGTCTCTAAGCCTTTTATTTCAATTTCTCTTTTTAACTGGGCTTTTTTATTTCTTGCGTCTTTTAAGCTAACATATGGATACTCTCCTAATGAAAATTCTTTTTTATTATTCGGTTTGTAATACCATAATTTTTTACCTTTTGGTGTTACCAGTAAATAGAGATAATCGCCGTCATACATTTTGTATTTTTTCTCTTTCGGCTTAGCTTTTTTAATTTCTATGTCTTTTAATTTCATCTTTTTCCCTTGTTTAAATAAAGCATTATTTTCTGTCCCCCAAACTGTCCCCCAAAAAAAATAGCTCTTTGACTGATTTAGTCTGAAACGGTATAATACTGAAATATTACGAAATATCGGGCTTTTAATCAAGTAAATGATACAGTCTGAATATAGTCTGATACTGGGGGTTGGTGTTCGTTGTCTCCACCACTAACAAACTCCTTAAAATGTAAAATCCTCTTTTAATATTAAAAACTGAAATAATTTTTCGTATTGTTTAAATATAATAAGGCTAAAAAAGAGTTATTTAATAACAACTTTTTTTAGCTTCATACAAAGCTTCGTCTGCACGTTTTAAAGAGAGATTTATATCTTCGCCAAATCCAATAATATGACCTCCTATACTTACAGTTAGCTTTATATTCCCTATTTTTAACTCTTCAACTTTTTTTCTAAGCTTTTCGGCAAAAAAATATAACCTTGATTTATCTATATTTTTGGTTAAAACAACAAACTCCTCTCCTCCTATTCTTGCAAAAATATCCTCTTTTCTTAAATTGTTTTTAATAGTATTAGAAAAAGTTTTTAAAACTTTATCCCCGATATCATGTCCGTATGTATCGTTTATTTTCTTAAAATGATCAATATCAAGCATCAAAACAGAGTATTTATTTAATTCAAGAGTATTTACCAAATTAAAAAAAGCTCTTCTATTTAAAATTCCTGTTAAGTAATCAGTACTCGCCAATTCTTTTAATTTATATTCATTTTTTATTCTATCTTTTTCATAATTTTCTATAATAAATTCCAAAAATAATAAATGAAATAAAAAGAGTTAAAAATTGATAAATATTGATTTTTTGAAAGTAATTCAAAACAAACAAAAGGATTATTGAATAAACAATAATTACTTGAATATAATTTAAAATATAAGGTTTAATCTTTAAAAGAAAAAAAGCAATTATAGAAAAGAGAATTAAAAATAAAAGAGTAAATTCTTCATTTAAAGAAATTTCTAAAATAAAAATTTTAATTATTAAAAAAACAAACCCTATCAAAGCTGTACAACAATCCAACTAAACTCAAAATAAGCTTAAGACTATTCATTAATTCTCCTTATTTTAAAACATCCAATAAAAATCTCAATTTTTCTTCAATTCCTTTATATTCATAAACATTTCCATGCCCTACTCCATCAATAGTCTCTATTTTTTTTAAATTAGAAATATTTTTAAGTACATTTTCAATACTCTTTTTAGGAACTGTTTTATCAATTTTTACCAGAAGCAAAGAAACAGGGGCTTTAGTTTTTTGCAAATATTTATAAGCTTCAAATTTATGTTTTATAAGCAAAGATACAGGAATAAAAGGATATCTGTTTTTTGCAATATTTACAATACTGTCAATAGGGGTTATTAAAACAACCCCTTTAACTTCTCTGTTAGCCGCTATAAAAGAAGCAACGGCACTTCCAAGACTTCTGCCCATTACAAAATCAGGTTTGTATTTGTCAAAAATTTCAAGTGCATATCTATAAATACACTCTTCACAAGGTTCTCCTTTAGAACCTGCATATCCCGGATAATTAAAACCTATAAAATTATAATCTTTAATTTTAGGAGCTATATTATCTAAAAATTCCAATACATTATTAGAATTACCGCTAAAATATAAAACTAAAGGAGCGTTCTTTTTATTTTTTACAAATCCTCCTTCTAATAAAATACCATCACTTGTTTTAAAGGTTATTTTTTCAATTCTTTTTGGAAAATACTCTTTTGCAAATTTTTTATTAAAAATTTTTTCATCCTGAGTAAAATAAAGATAAGAAATAATTCCTAAATATATTAAAAAGATTACTAAAACAGCATATTTCATAAAGTTCCTTTTTTAAAGATTATATCAAAACATCTAACTTCTTAAGTGCCAGACACATACTATTTTGAAAAATAAAAAAAAGAGGCTTAAAATTCAATAAGCCCCTCAAGAGGAGAAGATGCAGTAGCATAAGGTTTTTTTGGAATTCTTCCTGCTTTATAAGCCATTCTTCCGGCAATTACCGCATATTTCATAGCTTCTGCCATTTCTATAGGGTTTTTTGCCTGAGCAATTGCAGTATTTGTAAGCACTCCATCAGCCCCAAGCTCCATAGCTACAGCCGCATCACTTGCAGTACCAATCCCCGCATCAACAATAACAGGAACATTTACCGCATCTTTTACAAACACTACATTATATCTGTTTTGAATCCCAAGTCCGCTGCCAATTGGCGCAGCAAGTGGCATTACAGCAGCAGCTCCGGCATCTTCGAGTCTTTTTGCCATAATCGGGTCATCGTTTGTATAAGCCATAACTGTAAAATCCTCTTTAGCAAGTACCTCGCACGCTTTAAGTGTTTCAAGAACATCAGGATACAGTGTTTTTTTTGTATCTCCGATTACCTCAAGCTTTATAATATCAATTCCGGTTGCTTCCCTAACAAGTCTAAACAGAGTAATAGCCTCCTCTGCTGTTGTACATCCTGCAGAGTTTGGCAGTATTTGAACATCCGTATCTTTAAAATAATCCATTAAATTTTCTTCATTAGGGTCTAAAATATTTACACGCCTAACAGCAACTGTAATCATTTCAGCCCCGCTTGCAAGAGTTGCATCACGGGTCGTTTTAAAATCAGGATATTTTCCGCTACCTACTATAAGTCTGCTTGTAAATTCATATTTTCCGATTTTTAAAATATCAGCCATTGTTAATCCTTTTTTTAAGTTTTACATAATCCCAAATCTCTTTATCTCCAAGAAGTCCCCTTCTTGCAAAAAGCATAAGTAAAAGAAGTAATATACTAAATACAACCATTCTAAGTCCAGGAATTCCGTGAATTAAACCTATACTCCAGCTTGCATCATCAAGAGGTCTTAAAGCCTCCATTCCTCCTAATACTAAAATAGTTCCTAAAATGGCTCCACTCATACTTCCAAGCCCGCCAAGAACTATTATAATCAACAACTGAAATGTTAGCATAAAAGTAAATTGATCAGGAGAAATTGACCCAATAGAACTTGCTAAAAGCCCTCCTCCAACTCCTTCAAAAAAAGCACTTGTCATAAAGGCTATTGTTTTAATTTTAAAAGTATTCACCCCCATTGCTAAAGATGCATCTTCATCATCCCTTACACTTTTCATTGCTCTTCCAAACTTTGAATATACTATATTATAAATCAAAATAACCGTAACCAAACAAACAACCCCAATCCAAAAATAACTTGCAAAACCAGGAATTGAATCAAGCCCCATAGAACCGTTTGAAATTTCAGGAGTATTAATTAAAAAAGTTCTTATAATAAATCCAAAACCAAGTGTAACAATTGCTAAATAATCACCCCTTACCCTAAATACAGGAAATGCAAGTGTCAGTGCAACAAGAGCCGCCACTATTCCACTTATAATCAATGCAAAAAACGGATTTGGAATAAAGATATCCCTTATAAGAGGCAAAGGTGAAGCTAACATATACATCTCTTCTTTAAGCTCGGGTGAAAGCATCAAAATAGCCGTAACATATGCCCCAATTGCAACAAACCCGTTTGGTTCTAAACTAAACTGACCGGTTACACCGTTTATTAAGTTATAACTTACGGCAAGAATAATAAAAATATAAATATTACTTAAAACTGTAATTGTATAATCGCTAAAAATTTTAGGAGAAATATATAAAAACGCTAAAAAAAACGCAGTTATTATTGCTATTAAAAAAAAATATTCTTTTGCTGACATCTCTTTTATATTCATTATTTCTCCTTAAAATCTTTGTCTTTCAAAATCTATTCCCATAATTCCTGTCGGTTTAAAAAGAAGCACAAAAATCAGTAAAATAAATGCAAATGCATCCTTCCAGCCTCCAAGCTCAGGGAAAAATCCAGGAATCGCAACTTCCACAAACCCTAAAATAAATCCACCTATAACAGCTCCTGTTACACTTCCAATCCCTCCAACAACCGCAGCGGCAAACGCTTTTAAACCTACAAGCATTCCCATATAAGGGTCAATACTTGGATATACCATTGCATAAGAAACACCTCCTATTGCCGCAAGAGCAGACCCAAGAGCAAAAACAAAAGCAATAATTTTGTTTGAATCAGCACCCATAAGTTTTACGGTTTGAATGTCAAATGCCAAAGCTCTAATGGCAATTCCTATTTTTGTTTTATAAAGAATATACAAAACCAGCCCTAAAAGTAAAAGGGTTAAAACAGGTACTATAATTGTCAAAACAGGAATAGTTACATTTCCTATTTTTATAATTTTTGAAAAAATCTCAGGAAAATAAAAACTCTGATAAGAACCTCCAAAATATTGATTAGCTATTACGTTAAAAAGAGACTCCAAAAAAAACGAAATACCAATTGCAGTAATCAAAAGAGAAATTTTAGGAGCATTTTTATCAAGAAGGGGCTTATACGCCACAACATACGTTAAAACTCCTATAATGGAAGTAAAAATAATAGAAAGACCTACAGCCGTTAAAAACACACTCATTGTAATATGCTCAAATTTCCATTCTGTTAAAATCCCTAAAAAAATAAAAGCCAAAAAAGCCCCTACCATCATAATATCACCGTGAGCAAAATTAATAAGTCTGAGGACTCCATAAACCAATGTATATCCAATTGCAATTAAGGCATACATACTTCCAAGTGAAAATCCGTTTATCACTTGTTGTAAAATAAAACTGATATCCATCTTACACCTTTACTTTTTCTTTTTTTAATTTTTCTAAAACTTCATAAATAGATGAATTATCATATCTGATTACTTTATAACACGCTTTTACATTCATTTTTTTACTACCGCAATAAGTGTGGTTATTAAGACTTTTTACAACCTTGCTAAGTTTTAAAGAAGCATTTTTTTCATCTGTAAAAGGCATAAAAATCAAAAAATTGTTATTATCTCTTATTATAATATCAGAGCTTCTAAACTGTCTTTGCAAAAGTTTTGCAATTTCTCTTAAAATACACTCTTTATAAAGTTTTCCTATATGAGTATGGTCATAATCTATCAAAATAGACCCTATTGCCACAGGAAACTTGTGTCTTATTGCCTGTTTTAAAATCTTAGATTCCACTATAGGAAGATACTCTTTAGAAAATACACCTGTAATAGTATCTAAAATAGGATTGTTTTTTACCTTTTTAAAGCTCATCTGCCTTTCTATAACATAACTTATGGCTTTAGCAACCCTTACTAATAAATCCCTTAATAACTCTTTTTCATTTTTAGTAAGATTTTCAAAAGATGCAGCAAACATCAAAGGAGTATCGTTTATCTGAAGCATAACATCAACTCTGTTAGTACCTTTTTTACCTATTTTATACTCTTCATCTAATACCACAGCTTCTAAATAAGAGATATTTATCGCATTTTTTATATTTTTAAAAAGTCTTTTTAAAGCCTCATCAATTTCATATACAATCAAATCCTCATAAAACTTAGAAACAACCTCTTCTGCAATTTCTTCAAGCTCTATCTCCTTTGTCAAAGACAACAGCTCATTTTTAGATTTTTTAATAAAATCACCCTCTAAAACAGAACCGTACTTAGGAGCTACAAGCTCAATATCCTCAGGCAAAGCCTTTAGGGCTTTTTTTACATACTCAAAAGGCAGATAAAGCTGATGAAACATTTTTAAAGAATATATATAAACATTTTCTTTATCAACAAAAAGCTGAAATTTATTTTTTATAGCACTAAAAAGCTCACCGCTAAAAAGAGCAGAAGTCTCTTTGTCATAAGTACAAAAACTCCCTGCAAAATAATTAAAAGGAGTAAAAATAAATTCAAGCGTTTTATTTTTTAATTTAAGCCGCCACTCGTTTTCATCAATAACATAAATATTCATATCTAAACCAAATTTTTTTAAAAACATTCCTATTTTCCAATGGGTTACTATTACAATATCAGGAACAAGTCTTTTTAATTCTTCTAACATCTTTAACACATCAGGTTCATAATTTTGAATAATTACATATTTTATATTACTGAGTTTTACAATAGGGCTTATTCTATCTAAAATACATCCTTCTTGTGTAAAAACAGGGTCTATCAATACTGCCACATCTTCATCTTTTATTAAATAAATGTTCTGATTTAATAATTTAGATTCCGAACATCCCACCCAATAAACATTTTCATTAAGTTTTACTGGAGTCTTAAACTTCATTATATTCCTCTTTAAATTTATATTTCAGATACTAGAATTTATGAATACAAACTAAGTTTGTACTCATAAATACCCTCAAAAGAGGGCAAAAATTAAGGTTTTACAAGTTCAACAAATTCTGTTTTTCCATCCACAATTTTTTCAATAACAGCCGGTTTATTAACAGGGTTTCCTGTTTTAGGGTCAATTGTCAAGTAACCTGTCACAGCTTCAAGATTTTTTGTATGTCTTATAGCGTTATTTACACATCTTTTAAACTGAGCTAAATTATTAGAATTAGCATTTGTATCACACTGTTTTACAGCATTATAAATTAAAAGATATCCATCAGCACCTGTTGCCGCAAATGCACTTGGAAGTCTTCCGTATTTTGCTTTAAAATCTCTAATAAACTGAGCTGAAAGTTTAGTTGGAGCTTTTACCGCGTCAAAGTGGTCTGTATACATTACGCCGTTTGCCGCAGGACCTGCAAGTTTTTTAAGTAATCCTGGGTCTGCAATACCATCCCCACCCATTACAGGCGCTTTTACCCCTGCAGCTCTAAGCTGTCTTAAGAAAAGCCCTTCTTCTGGTGCATAAATTGGAGTATAGATAAATTGAGGGCGAAGTCTTTTAATTTGCGCTACCTGAGCGTTGAAGTCTTTATCCCCTGTATTGATATAAAGAACTTTTAAAATTTTACCTCCGCCTTTTTTATAAGTGTTCATAAAAGCCTTAGCAAGACCTACAGAATAATCCTGTTTCATATCAAACACAACAACAGCGTTTTTTAAATTGTGTTTTAAGGCATATTTTGCAGCTACAGTCCCTTGAAAATCGTCTGTAAAACAAGCTCTTGTTATATAGTTTGTTCCTTTAGTAACCCTTGGGTTTGTTGCAATTTGTGTAACTGTTGGAGTTTTACTCTGGTCTGCAAATCTTTTTACTGCAAGAGCCATACTTGATGCAAGAGGCCCCTCAACAGCCACAACATTGTCACCGCTTACAAGTCTTTTGTATCCATTTACAGTCTGAACTTTGTCAAACTGATTATCAACAATCACTAATTTAATAGTATCCCCGTTTGGAAGTTTGTTATATTTTTCGTGTATGAGCTTAATACCATCAAGTGTTTTTTGACCAAATGCCGCAATAGGTCCTGTTAAAGGCTGTAAAATACCTACTTTAATCTCTTTTGCCATAAGAGTACTTGCCACAATAGCGCTAAGCCCTAAAAGAGCTAACTTTTTCATTAATTCTCCTTTTATGTTAAAATTATCCAATTAATATTATAACAAATCATACAAAAAGGAAACATATGATTGACTTAAAACTCCTTGAAAATAATTTCGACGAAACTGCAAAAAAATTAACACTAAAAGGAGTGGATAAAGCTCTTTTAGAAGAAATAAAAAAACTTTTTGAGAATAAAAAAGAGCTAAAAAAAGAGATTGAAAACCTGCAGGCAAAAAGAAATACACTCTCAAAACAGATAGGTATCTTAATGAAAGAAGGTAAAAAAGATGAAGCAGAAAAGATAAAACAGGAAGTATCCGATATTAAAAAAGAGATTGAAACACTAAATGCCAAATTAAAAGAAATAGATGAAAAACTAACTCAAAAGGCTCTTATTATTCCAAATATTCCTGATGAGGACGTACCTGTTGGAAAAGATGAAAACGATAATGTTGAAATTAAAAGAGTAGGAGAAATTCCTGAATTTGATTTTGAAATAAAACCTCACGACGAACTTGGAGAAAAACTCGGCTGGCTTGATTTTAAAAGGGGTGTAAAACTTGCAAAAAGCCGATTTACCGTTATGAAAAAAGATGCCGCAAGACTTGAGAGGGCTTTAATTAACTTCTTTTTAGACCATAATAAAGAGTACGGTTTTGAAGAAGTGTGGGTGCCTTTGATGGTAAATGAAGAAACAATGACAGGAACCGGCCAACTCCCAAAATTTAAAGAGGACCTTTTCAAAATAGAAAATGAAAATTTATATTTAATCCCGACAGCCGAAGTGCCTTTAACAAACCTTTTTAGGGATGAAATAATTCAGGATTTAGAAAAGCCTATAAAACTCACAGCCTATACACCTTGCTTTAGAAAAGAAGCCGGAAGCTATGGAAAAGACACAAAAGGAATTATCCGTCAGCACCAGTTTGACAAAGTTGAGCTTGTGGCAATTACACGACCTGAAGAGAGCGATAAGATGCTTGAAGAAATGGTTGAGTGTGCAAGCAGTGCACTTGAAAAACTAGGGCTTCCATACAGACAGGTAATGCTTTGTACGGGAGATTTAGGGTTTAGCGCCGCAAAAACAATAGACCTTGAAGTATGGATTCCAAGCCAAAAAAAATACAGGGAAATAAGCTCAGTTTCAAATACACGTGATTTTCAGGCAAGAAGAGCAAAAATAAGATTTAAAGACGGCAAAAAAAACCGCCTTGTACATACACTCAATGGCAGCTCTTTAGCTGTTGGAAGAACCCTTGTTGCAATTATGGAAAACTATCAGACAAAAAAAGGAAATATAAAAATCCCGGATGTGCTTAGAAAATATCTATAAGGAAATAAGTGGCTGAAGAAAATGTTATAGTTATAGAAGAGGAAAAAGAAAAAAATAAAAAAAAATTTCCTCTTTTAATAATTGTTTTACTTCTTTTAGTTTTGATAATGCTTTTGATACTGCTTGGAATAGTGGTAATTAAAAAGAAAAATGAGAAAAAAAAAGATGTAAATATAGAAAAACTTGTAAAAAAACTTGAGAAAAAAAACATCCCTTTAGATGAATTAAATATTCTTATTAAAAAAGCAACAATTCTTTACAAAACGGGACAAAAAGAAAAAGCCTTATCAATTCTTCAAAAAATTTCGGAATTTTCAAAAGCACTGTCTTATTATAACCTTGGGGTTATTAAAATAAAAGAAAAAGATTATAAAACTGCACTTGAATATTTTAAAAAAGCAATTAAAAATCAGGAAAACAGAACAATAAGCGCAATAAACGCGACTTTTTGTACGCTAAAACTAAAAAACTATAAACTTTTTGATTATTATAGAAACTTAGCCTATACGTTTTTGCCAGAAATTGCAAAAAATAAAAATTATCCCTACTATTATGCACTTGTAATGTATTACCTTGGATATGAATATGAAACTATACCTGCGCTTAAAACAAAAACAGCCTATGCAGAGGAATCAAAACAGATGATAGGACACATTTATGATTACTATAACGACGCAGAAAATGCTTCTTTTTATTTAAAAGACCCTCTTTTAAAGGGTCTAAATTATGCGAAAATGGGCGAATTTTCTCAGGCCAAAAATTACCTTTCAAAAACAGACTCTAAAATAGGTGAATTTGCTTTAGCTTTAGTTGATTTAAAATTATCTTTTTTTAAAGAAGCTGCAAAAATTTTAAAAAAATATAAAGACCAAAATTTATATCCTATAAATGTATTTTTAAAAAAATCCCTTTTTGACATAAAAGAAGCCCAAAAAGAATTTAAAAAAAATTTTTTAAAAGACAAAAAAGATTTTTATGACTTATTTTTTTACTTTGCCCCTTATAAAGTTTATAATATAAAACAGACAATAAATTATCTTAAAAAAGGAATAGCGGGAATTCCTATAGGAAGTATCGAACAAGCCCAAAAATTTTTACAAAAATCTGCAACTTATTCAAATATGAATTTAAAAATATCAAACGCAATCAAATTAGCCCTAAACGGTCATATCTATCTTGCAAACAAAGAGTTTTTAAAACTTTTAAAAAACCATAATACTTATATACTCCATTACAACACAGCGGTAACATTTGCCCAGATGGGAGATTATTATAATGCATATAAACATTTTTTAAGGGCTTTTCACTTAAATCCTTATGATTTAAAAACAGGAATACTCGCTCTTTATGCAGCAGATAAATCAAATATTTCAAATAAGCATTTAATAGCTTTGATAAAAGAGGGGTTTAACGACAAAACTATTTTAGAAGATGCAATGCTTAGCATTTATTTAAACAACAGGGTAAAAATGGTGGCTTTTTTACAAAAAAAAGAAAAAAACTCTCCTTTTTGGATTTTAACAAAACTTACTATAAAAGCACTTTACAACAAAGATTATTCATTTGAAGCTTTAAATTTAAAAAACATTTTTGAAAAGGATTTAATTGCAAATCTTTTATATTTTTATGCAGATAATAAAGACCTTCCTATAAAAAAGCTGGCTCAAAATTATCAGAGTTTTTATTTTAACATTATTCACAACACTAATTTAAACGACTTTTTTTACGGAGCAAAAATAGCAAAAGAATGGTTTTTCGAATTTGCAAAAATTTCAGGACTTATGTATAGAGTAAGGCTTCTTTTAATAAAAAAAGCACAGGCTGAAACGTTTGACATTATTCCTGTACTTGAGAGACTTGCATACGCAAACCTTTATACAAAACATTTTGAAGAAGCTTATACAATATACAATGATTTAATAAACAACAAAAATATTAAAGACCCAAAAACATTCTATCATGCAGCAGTTGCGGCAATAGGGGCAAACCATCACGCAAACGCGGTGGCTCTAATGGAAATTGCAAAACTTAAAAACCCCCATTTCCTTGAAGCCAGATACGGACTTGGACTTTTATGGCAAGAAAGCGGCAATTTAAATGCGGCAAGCATTCAGTATGCTAAAATAAGTAACGGATTTAAAAGTAAATTTTTTGATTTTAATATAAAACCCAAAAATTAACCGTCACTTAACCCTTTTTAAAGATAATTAAATAAAAAAAAGGATTGATGATGAAATTTTCATCAAATGATTTTAAAGTAAATGCAAATGAAATGCACCACACATATGAAGAAAATGCAATAACAAACATAAATGAATTTGTAAAAAGGACTTATCAGCTTCTTGCAGGAAGCCTTATAGCAGGAGCGGTTGGAGCTTATGTTGGAATGGGGTTTGTAGGCAGTATGATAAATCCTGCTACAGGCGGGCTTACATTTACATACTGGGGAGCTGTAATACTTGAATTTATTCTACTTTTTGGACTTTTTGCGGCAAAAAACAAAACTCCTCTTAATCTGGTATTACTGTTTGCATTTACATTTATGACAGGATTCACCCTTGCACCTACACTTGCCGTGTTTATAGCAAAAAATATGGGATATGTAATTGCAGAAGCCTTTGGACTCACAGCAGTTGCGTTTATTGCCCTTACAATTTTTGCAATGAATACAAAAAGAGATTTTACAACAATGGGCAAAATGCTTTTTATTGCTTTAATTATTATGATAATAGCGGGAATTGCAAATATTTTCCTTCACTTACCGATACTTCAGTTAGCAATTGCAAGTGTTGGGGCTGTTGTATTTAGTTTGTTTATTTTATATGATACTCAAAACATTATAAGAGGAAACGTAAGCAGTGAAATTGAAGCGGCAGTTAGCCTCTATCTTGACTTTTTAAACCTATTTATTTCACTTTTACAGATTCTTGGCTTTTTAAACAATGAAGAATAGTATTCCTTTTAGAACAATTGATGCAAATTTAAACAGATTTAAAGAGGGAATTAGAGTAGTAGAAGATATCCTAAGATACGAATTCTCTTCCCCTCTTGCTAAAACCTTAAAAGAAATAAGGCACATAAAAGTGCCAGATTATGAAGAAATAATATCATTTAGAGAT
The DNA here is from genome assembly GCA_027063075.1 of Nautiliaceae bacterium. Taxonomy (GTDB): domain Bacteria; phylum Campylobacterota; class Campylobacteria; order Campylobacterales; family Nautiliaceae; genus Caminibacter. The sequence goes on from JAMOSM010000171.1 coordinate 13,327, forward strand.
GCAAACAACGATATTTTAAAAAAATCCACCTCTTCAGAATTAAACAGAACCTCGATAAAAGATTTAATAATTTCAAATTTAAAAAGAGCTCAAGAAAGTGCAAGGGTTTTAGAAGAGATTTATAAATTAATAGATAAAAAAACATCTGAAGAATTCAAAAAAAGGCGTTATCAGCTTTACACCTTAGAAAAAGAGATAATATCTGCTATTTAAAGGCTTTATATTGTATTCTTTCAAAAAGCTTTTAAAAGAGATTAAAAAATACAAAAAAGAGTTTATTTTAGCTCAAATTATAGCAATAATAGCAACTATCATCTCAATTCCTATTCCTATGCTTATGCCTCTTTTAATTGATGAGGTCTTACTTAAAAAACCGGGACTCTGGACTGAGAGTATAAGTAAAATTTTTGGAGAATGCAGTGCTTTTTGTTATGTAATCATTACTCTTATTGTAGTTATTTTCTTAAGAAGTGCATTTGTTTTTCTTAACACACTTCAAACTTACTTCTTTGAAAAAATAACAAAAGATGTTACCTATAAAATCAGAATAAGAGTATTAAACCACCTAAAACACCTCTCAATAAACGAATATGAAAACTTAAAAACAGGAGATATAGCAAGCAGGCTTATTAGCGATGTAAACACGGTTGAAGAGTTTTTAATAAAATCGGTTTCAAAATTTTTAATTTCTTTTTTAACATTAATAGGAGTAGCTGTTGTTTTAATTTTAATTAACTGGAAACTTGGACTTTTTATTCTGATGTTAAATCCTTTTGTAGTAATTTTATCTGGAAAAATCGCAAGAAAAGTAAAAAATTACAAAAAAGAACAAAACAAAACCATAAGTATTTTTCAAGAAGCCTTAATAGAAACACTTGAGCTGTTTGAGCAAATTAAAGCTTATAATAAAGAAAACTTTTTCTTTAAACGTCTTTTTGAATTAGCAAAAAAACTTAAAGAAAAATCGTTTAATTTCAGCTATAAATCAGAAACCCTAAACAAAATCAGCTTTTTAATTTTTTTAATAGGTTTTGAAATATTCAGAGCAGCAGGAATTTTAGCAGTTGCGTATGATAACCTATCAATAGGACTTATGCTTGCAGTTTATGGATACCTTTGGTTTATGATGACACCTATTCAGGAAATAATCTCAATCCAGTATGCATATTTTGGGGCAAAAGCTGCGCTTGAGAGAATAAATGAAACTCTCTCTTTACAAAAAGAACCTATTTTTCCTCACAAAAAAGAACCCTTTAAAGACTTAGTAACTATTGACATAAAAAACATCTCTTTTAAATATAAAAGCAGTGAGTGGATTTTAAAAGAAGCCTCAGGGAAATTTGAACCTAAAAAAATTACAGCCCTTATTGGTGCAAGTGGTGGAGGAAAAACAACTCTTGCAAAAATAATAGCAGGATTTTTTATACCAAATAAAGGGGATGTTTTATATAATCAAATAAGCTACAAAGAAATAGGTCTTGATAAAATAAGAGCAAATGTTAGTTTAATCTTACAAGAAACAAGGCTTTTTAGCGACACTTTAAGATTTAATTTAACTCTTGGCAAAAACTTTGATGAAAAAGAGATATGGGAAGCCCTGAAACTTGCAGAACTTGAAGAAGTTGTACAAAAATGGCCAAAAAAACTTGATACGTATGTGGGTAAAAACGGAGTAAAACTAAGTGGAGGACAGAAACAAAGAGTGGCAATTGCAAGAGCACTTCTTCATAAACCAAAAATAGTAATTTTAGATGAATCAACCTCAGCTCTTGATATCGAAACTGAAGATAAAGTATTTAAAAACATAGAGCCTTTTTTAAAATCGAGAACCTCAATAATAATAGCCCACAGGGCTGAAACTATAGCAAAAGCCGATGAAATTTATATGATAAAAAACAAATCTCTAATCAAGCTCTAAAAATTTTTTTGCTCCTTTTAATCTTGCAGTGTGTTTTTTTATCCAAGGGTCAAACTCTTCAATTCCTCTATTTTTACAGAGCGCAAAAAGCTCATAATACGGATGGTTTGAATATCTTTTTTTAAACTCTTTTTTTGAAAGCTTTAATACTTTTTTTGCTTCTTTTTTTAGCGCATTGTATTTTTTTAAAAATCTTGTTTTTGTATCACTAAAATATTCATACTTCTCACTCTTTTTATTTAAGACACTTTCATATTCATAATCTTTTTTCTCTAAAATTGCCTGAATAATATCGTGAGGCTGTATTTTTGCAAGTAACTTATGAAGTTTTAAATACTCCTTAGTTTTTACCTTAACAAACTTCATTCCCTCAAATATCAAAACCCACCCTTCTTTGTCTTTTTCCCTTTCAGCAAGTTTTAAAAATTCATTCAAATTTTTTACATCATAATTTTTTGGAGTCTTTACGTTGTATTTTTTTGCTTCCTTTTCAAAATCAAGTTCATATTCACCTGTGTTTAAATCTCTAACCTGAATCAAAATAAGCTCTTCATTTTTATAATTCATTACAACCTGAGTTTTAGGAGATACAAACTCGAAAATAGGAATTTTATTTTCTTTAAATTTTTTTAGAATATAATCTTTAACAGAAGAATTTTTTAGCATTATCTCATTTGCTCTTTTTGCCTGATAAGTATCAAACGAAAGCTTTGTTTTTAAATATATTTTTCTTTCAATTAGAACGGGCTGAACCAAACTACCGTCAATTTTTTCACTCGCTTTTATTATCTTTTTATCTTTTAAATCCTCTTCCATCCATCCAGGAGCTTGATTAAGCTCAAAAAACTTGTGAAGAGCTAAAAACCTGTTATTTTCAACAAAAGTAAGTCCTCTAAGCTCATAAGAGCCTTTTTCTTTAAATTTTTCAAACTCTTCAAATTTAGCCTGTTTATAATGATAAATCGAAATATTTTTATCTAAAAAACTATCATCTTTTCTAAAAAACTGCTTTGAGTTATTTACTATAAAATCTGCATCTTCTTTACTTGGCAAAATAAACATAAATCAAGACCTTTAACTTTTTTTAGTGGGATTATAGCAAATTATTGTTTTGATATTTAAACTTTTAGCTATATACTTTATAAGTAACTATATCTATTTTTTATCTTTAATTTTAGAATAATTGTGCTAAAATAGCAATAAAAAAGGATTATAATGAGAAGTGACGAAATAAAAAAAGGATGGCACAGAGCTCCACACAGAAGCTTACTTAGAGCTTGTGGATTAAAAGATGAAGATTTTGATAAACCTTTTATAGGAGTTGCAAATTCTTTTATAGAAATAATTCCTGGACACTTCTTTTTAAATAAATATGCAGAAATTGTAAAAGACGAAATCAGAAAAAACGGATGTGTTCCTTTTGAATTCAATACAATCGGTGTAGATGACGGAATTGCTATGGGTCATGACGGAATGCTTTACAGCCTTCCAAGTCGTGAAATTATCGCAAACTCAATCGAAACAGTTATGAACGCTCATAAACTTGACGCACTTATCTGTATTCCAAACTGCGACAAAATTACTCCCGGAATGGTAATGGGAGCACTTAGAGTAAATGTGCCGACTATCTTTGTAACAGGCGGTCCTATGAGAGCCGGACATCTTCCTGATGGTACTCCGATTGATTTAGCAACTGTATTTGAAGGAGTAGGAAAATTTGAAAAAGGTGAGATTGATGAAGATAAACTTTACCAACTTGAATGTTTAGCATGTCCTGGGGGAGGAAGCTGTTCTGGTATGTTTACAGCAAACAGTATGAATACACTTATTGAAGCTATGGGAATAGCTCTTAAAGGAAACGGAACTATCTTAGCCCTTACACCTGAGAGAGAAGAGCTTTTAAGAAAAGCTGCAAAAAGAATTTGTGAAATAGCAAAAGATGAAAAATTAACGGAACAATACAAAATAAAAAACATAATAAATGAAAAAGCAGTTCATAACGCATTTGTAGTAGATATGGCAATGGGTGGAAGCTCTAATACGGTACTTCACATGATGGCAATCGCAAAAGAAGCGGGAGTTGATTTTGACCTGGCAAAAATAAATGAAATAGCAAAACATACTTCACATATAGCAAAAATTTCCCCATCTCTTCAGACAATACATATGGAAGATATCCACAGAGCCGGTGGAATGAGCGCGGTTATGAAAGAAATCAGCAAAAGAAGCGATACGATTCTTTACCTGGATAACCCTGTAATCGAAGGCGGTACGGTAGCGGACAGAATCAAAGACGCCAAGGTTAAAGATTATACGGTTATTCATCCGGTAGATAACCCTTATAGTGAAGTTGGAGGTTTAGCGATACTGTTTGGTAACCTCGCTGAAGAAGGATGCGTGATTAAAACAGCGGGAATTACAGGTGAGAGAAAATTTACGGGTAAAGCGGTTTGTTTTGATTCTCAACAAGAAGCAATAGAAGGAATTACCTCAGGAAAAGTAAAAGAAGGCGACGTGGTTGTCATCAGATACGAAGGTCCAAAAGGAGGACCTGGTATGCAAGAGATGCTGGCACCTACAAGTCTTATTATGGGAATGGGACTTGGTGATAAAGTAGCTCTAATTACTGACGGTAGATTTTCAGGTGCGACAAGAGGTCTTAGCATCGGGCATATTAGTCCTGAAGCGGCTGAAGGTGGAATGATTGGACTTCTTAAAGACGGAGACATTATAGAAATTGACGTGGATAACTTTTCTATAAATGTTAAATTAAGCGATGAAGAAATTGAAAAAAGAAAAAAAGAATTCACTCCGCTTAAAAAAGAAGTACCTGGACGCTGGCTGAAACAATACAGAGCCCTTGTTACAAACGCAAGCAACGGCGCCATCTTAAAAGCCGACTGACCCTCTTTTCTTTTTTTGATATACTTTCTAAAAAGAAACTTACATGAAAAATTTTATAAATCAGGCACTTAAAACAGCTCTTTTAATAATAAAACTTGTAATACCTTTTTATCTTTTAGCGGATATTTTAATTTATTTCGGGATTTTGCAAAAAATATCTTTTATTTTTGAGCCCATTACTTCCATTATGGGATTAAATCCCGAAGTTTCATTATCAATTGCCACAGGAGTGCTTTTTAATCTTTACGCGGCGATAGCTTTTGCTGCTCCTCTTGGGCTGACTCCATATGAATGGACAATTCTCGGGCTTTTTTTGGGAATTGCTCACGCACTGCCTGTTGAAAACGCTATTATGAAAAAACTTGGAATGCCTCACTGGTATTCCACTCTTCTTAGAATCAGTGTAGGAATAGTGGCAGTTATTATTTTTAGAGTGCTTCCTATTCACATAGAAGGTAAAACGCTCCAAAAAGAGATAACACTTCCTGTTTATAATTCTTTTTGGGATATGCTTGGAAACTCTTTATACAATGCTTCGGTTTTAGCTTTAAAAATTATTATTTTGATTACCGTTATTATTGTCGTTATGCACTTTATTAAAGAAAAGCTATTCAAAAACAAAAATCTTAGCGCTCCTTTTTCAATTATTACCGGAATAATTTTAGGTATAACTTACGGAGCGGGGATTTTGATAGCCGAGAAAAACCGTCTAAGTAAAAAAGAGCTGCTTTTTATCGGCACGTTTCTTATGATAGCCCATTCGCTAATTGAAGACCCTCTTTTGTTTGTAATTTTCGGAGCCAATTTTTGGGCACTGGTCATTATAAGAGTGATTTTAGCTATTATTGTTTCTTATCTCGTTGTAAAATCTTATAAACTATAAATAGAAGAAGAATTAATCTTCTTCTTCTACTTCTATCGCCTGATATCTGTAAATTGTCGGATGAAATTTCAGACAATCTCCAGGAAGCCCTGCTTTTAAACATAAATGAGCAAAAAACAAATCAAAAACAGGTAATTCTTCCCATACAGCCGGTAAAAAAGTCGCTTGATGGTTTCCAAGTTGTAATATCACACCATCAACACCTGGTCTTATTTTTCTTCTTAAATCATCAATATCTTCATATTCCACTTTTTCAGGAATAGTAAGAACACTTACTTCGATTTTTACTCTATCAAATTCTTCAGGTGTTAGCGGTGGAAACCTCGGGTCTTCAAAAGCAGCGGCTTTTGCATTTGCTATCACATCATCAATCAACGGACGATATGGAAGAATAGAACCTATACATCCTCTTAAATTACTTCCTCTTGGTTTATCTTTTAGTTTAAGCGTTACAAATGTTGCTCTTTTTTCTTCAAGCCAAGGATATCTACTGACCCATTCGTCTCTATCTATTAATTTTTTACCTTCAAACTCTTCTAAAATAGAAAGTCTTGCAAGCTTTGGCAAAATTTTATATTGTTCCATAATCCCCTCCTTAAAACTTTTACCTATTATATCATAAATTTTTAGTCAATGCCACTAAAGTTTTTAAGAAATTCTTTCATTTCATAAAGCGGCATAGGCTTAGCTATTAAATAGCCCTGCACAATATCACATCCTAAATTTTTAAGCATATCAAGCTGTTTTTTTGTTTCAACACCTTCTGCTATAGTTTGCAAACCTAACTCTTTTGATAAAGTAATGATAGTTTTTACTAAAGCATAATCTTTTTTAGAAGTTACAAAATTTTTAATAAAACTCATATCAATTTTTAAAATGTCAAAATCAAGCTCTTTTATATAAGTAAAAGTAGAATATCCTGTCCCAAAATCATCAACAGCTATTTTAAAGTTTTTATTTTTTAAAATATTAAATACTTCCCTTGTATATTCAATATCGCTTGCGATTTCTCTTTCTGTCATTTCGATAGTTAAAGGATAAGAGGTTTTTTCAAAAAATTTAGAAATATGCTCTTTGTCTTTAAATGAATGAGCGGAAAAATTAAACGAAAGAGGAATTTTAAGTTCTTCTAAATAATAAGGTATTTTTTCATACATCCTCTCTTCTATGAATTTTATAAGACCGCTTCTTTCTGCATAATCTATAAAATAATAAGGAGATATTATTTTATCTTTTTTAACAATTCTAATTAATGCTTCAGCACCTACAATTTTTTCAGAATTCAAATCATAATACGGTTGAAAAAAATATTCAAACTCATCATTTTCTAAAGCTTCATTTATTAAATTTTTAGCTTTTATTAAATTCTCCATCTCTTTTTTAATAGCATCATTGTAAAATACAAAACTGTTTTCACCATCTTTTTTTGCATATTCAAGGGCAATAGAAGCTTTTTCAATCAACTCATTTATATCTTTAGCATCTTTTTTATAAACCGCTATTCCTATATTTACACTGATATTTTCTAATTTTTTAATTTTTAAAATAAATTTATTAATAATATTATGAAGTGTATCTAATGTATCAAATTTAATCAAAATCCCAAACTCATCACTGCCCATCCTAGCTAAAATATCATCCTCATAAAAAATTGCCTGCAAGAATTCAGCAAATTTCTTTAGAAGAAAATCTCCATAAACATTGCCTTTTACCTGATTAATAGCTTTAAAATTTCTTATATCTATTAAGATTACAGCAAAATTTCCATCTTTTATGATTCTGCTTGATTGAATAATAAAACCTTTTCTATTTAAAAGCCCTGTTAATTCATCCTTTATTAAGGAGTCTTCAAGTTTTTTCTTTTCCGTAATATCCATTCCAAGTGCAACAAAATATAAATCACTCTCAACCTCAACAGGAATTATTTTAAGCTTTAAATAAAAATAATCACCTGATTTACTCTTTTCTATAAACAAATCTTCAAAAATTTTTTTATTTCTAATTGTTTCATACATTTTTGCATAAAATTCTTCATTATGGTATTTAGAATTAAAAATACGCGGAGTTTTTCCTATTATCTCATTTTTAGAAAATCCGCTTAATTTTTCTACCACATCATTAGCATATAAAATTTTACCGCTCTCATCTGTAATTAACACCCATTGATAGCTTTTTTCTATTGCCTCTTTTAAAATTTTAAGAAGCATTGTATGTTTTATATGATTGTCTGCATATTCAATAAGGCGCTTTAGTTTTTTATATTCATCTATAATTTTTTCACTAAATTCATTCTTATATTTATAAGATATTACCAGCTTACCGCTCTCAAAAGGAATATAAAGACAAGAACCGTTTAGTAAAATCTTTATATCTTTAAAATCTAAATCTATATTTTTCCCATATTCAAAATTCTTATGTTTAATATATATACTATATCCAGTTTTTTCTATAGTATTGATAAGACTTTCAAAAAAATCCTTTTTAGCAGAATACCTTATAACATGCTCGCTAATTTCATCTATGATTTTAGAAAAAATTTCTCTTTTAACAGATAAAGTAATATCAACAAGCAGGCTCATACCTGCATATCTACCCTTAAACAATACCGTATTTGTATAAATATTAAAAAAAAACCTTTTATTTACATAAACAAACTCTACTTTTTCCCTTGAATAGAAAAAAGGCTCTCCTTCTTTTCTTTTTTGAATATAAGATATTATTTCGTCTTTAGATATGTTTTTAATTAAATCAGCTAATGAAATCTTTCTTATATCTTCACATTTAATTCCTAAAACATCACAAAAATAGTTATTTGCATATAATATATGGTCCCTAAAAATTAACAATCCAACATTACGAGAGTTTTTAAGCCTATCAACAATAATTTCATACTCTTTTTCACGACTTATATTTTCATTAATTCCCACACAGTAAATTTTATTTTCATCTTTTCTTAAAAGAGTGATTTTTGCCTTAATAAAAGCAATTCTTCCATCTTTTGTATAAAACCTATGAACAAATTCTATATATTTTTTGTTTCCTGTTGCAAGTTTATAAAGCTCATTTATACTTTTTTTAAAATCATTATCCACCATATTTTTAAAAATAAATTC
>JAMOSM010000172.1 GCA_027063075.1 Nautiliaceae bacterium
ATGTTTGCTAAAGTTTTTTCGCAGATTTTTATCATAACGGTAGGCCTTGTAATGGGAATAGGGCTTATACTGTTTGGGGTGTTCGGGGTGCCGATAAATGGAAATCTGTTTTATTTTTTCCTTTTAACGTTTTTCTTTATAATGGCTATGGGAGGAATTGCACTTGTAATTGCCGCCTATTCAAACAGCGTCCTTGAAGTTTCGCAATATACTATCTTAGTTATTATGCCGCTTTTGTTTTTAAGCGGGGCATGGACGCCGATTCATTCTATGGCGCCGTGGCTTCAAAAACTCAGCATTATTTCTCCTGTTAAATATTACATAGAAGGTGCTCAGTCCATATTTTTCAGGGGAACGGAATTTGTGGATTTACTGCCTTATTTTACCGGAGAAATTGTAATAGGTGCTGTTTTGTTTTATTTAGGATACAGAAGAATGGGAAAACTGTTCTAAAGGATAAAAATGAAAGATATTCAAAAAGAGTTTTTAGACAATAGAGATTTGACAAAAGATATGTGGAGAATGTTTAGGGTGCTTAGCGACTTTACAGATGCGTTTGAAGAGCTTGAGGATATTCCTCCTGCAATTTCGATTTTTGGAAGCGCAAGGGAAAAGCCTGGGAGTTTTTATTATGAAAAAGCTACAGAAATTTCAAAAAAATTAAGTGATAAAGGCTTTGCAATTATTACAGGAGGAGGTCCTGGGATTATGGAGGCTGCAAACAAAGGTGCAAAAATCAGTGTAGGGCTTAATATTGAGCTTCCTCATGAACAACATATAAATCCCTATGTAAAAATACCTCTTAAATTTAGATATTTTTTTACTAGAAAGGTTACGTTTTTAAAATACAGTGTGGGAACCGTTATGATGCCCGGAGGTTTTGGAACGCTCGATGAATTAAGCGAAGTTTTGGTTTTAATACAGACAAAAAAGATGAGTAAAATTCCGGTTGTTTTTTTTGGAAGTGAATTTTATAAGCCGCTTTTGAAGTTTTTTGATACGATGCTTGAGCATGGTTATATTGATGAAAGAGATAAAAAACTTTATCTTGTTACAGATGATGTAGATGAAGCAGTTGAGTATATAAATAAAAATGCTTTTCATCCGAAAATAGTGCATTTTTAATATTTATGTATTTTCCTGTTTTCCTTCTAAAAGGGAAAAAATGCTTTAAATTTATCTTGCAAAAAACTTAAAAATCTCTTATAATTTCACTCCACAAAGCGTGGAAAAACCACGAGATCTTTAAAAGGATGGCTAATGGAGAAAATCAGAATTAAACTTCAGGCGTATGACCACAGAGTGCTTGATAAAGCAGTAAGTATTATTACAGATGCAATTAAAAGAACTGGTGCGGAAGTAAAGGGACCAATTCCTCTACCTACAAAAATTAGAAGATATACAGTTTTAAGATCACCTCACATCAATAAAGATAGTAGAGAGCAATTCGAAATAAGAATTCATAGAAGATTAATTGATGTTGTTAACGCATCACCTGATACTGTTGACCAACTAATGAAACTTGAGTTGGCACCAGAGGTTGATGTAGAAGTTAGGGCACTAAGTTAAGGAGAATTGAATGGAATTTATAGTTGAAAAAATCGGAATGAGTAGGACAGTAGGAGAAAAAAGTATCCCTGTTACACTACTAAAAATAGTACCAGCAAAAGTTTGCGAAGTTAAAGAAGATGGTAAAGCAATTGTTGCTTATACAAAAGGTAAAAGAGTAAATAAACCTGTTGAAGGTATGCAAAAAAAATACGGACTTTCTAGAGAATTCAACAGATTTGTAGAACTTAAAGTTGCAAACACTGAACCTGGAGACTTATCTGTAGAGCCTTTAAAAGAGGCTAAAAAAGTAAAACTTACTTTTAAATCAAAAGGAAGAGGTTTTCAGGGTGTTGTTAAAAGATACGGATTTGCAGGCGGACCTGGAAGCCACGGTAGTAGATTCCATAGAGCCCCGGGTTCAATCGGTAACTGTGAGTTTCCTGGACGTGTTATGCCTGGAAAGAAAATGCCAGGACATTATGGAAACAAAAATGTAACTGTGAATGCAGAAGTAGTTGAATTTGACCCTGATATGGGTGTTTTAGTAATTAAAGGAAGTGTTCCTGGAGCTAATGGAAGTTTTGGAAAAGTAAGGATTGTGAAATGAGTGAGATTAAAAAAATTAATCAATTACCAGAAGATTTTCAAGGTATAAATCCACATAACCTTTATCTTTACGTAAAAGCTTATCTTGCTAATCAAAGAGCAGGAACTGCTCATACTAAAACAAGAGGCGAAGTAAGCGGTGGTGGTAAAAAACCATTTAGACAAAAAGGTTTAGGAAGGGCTAGACAAGGGTCAATCAGAGCACCTCATTTTGTTGGTGGTGGTGTGGCTCACGGACCAAGAAATGAAAGAGACTGGTCTCAAAAAATTAATAAAAAACAAAAAAGAGTTGCATTAAAATATGCGCTTAATGAAAAAGCTGAAAATGAAAAAATTTATGTAGTTCCTGAAGTAAAAATTGAATCAGGAAAAACAAAAGACGCGGTAAAATGGCTAAGCAATTTCAACGAAAAAGATTATTTAATCGTTGTTGATAATATGGATGAAAAAACATATTTAGCATTTAGAAATATTCCTAATGTTTATATTGTAACATCAGAAGAGCTTAATGCATATTATGCAAGCGTATTTAAATCAATTATTTTTGATGAAGCAGCATTTGATAAAGTTATAAAGGGCTAAGCTATGGCAGATATTACAGATATTAAATCAATCGTTTATACAGAAAAAGCACTTAATTTACAAGAACAAGGTGTTTTAGTAGTTCAAACTACACCAAAAGTTACTAAAAATCAACTTAAACAGATTTTTAAGGAATATTTCGGAGTAACTCCTATTAAAGTTAATTCACTTAGACAAAAAGGAAAAGTGAAAAGATTTAGAGGAGTTGAAGGTAAAAGACCAGATTATAAAAAATTCTATGTTAAATTACCTGAAGATGCAAAACTTGAAAGCCTAAGTGTATAAAGGGATAAGAGATGGCAGTAAAAACATATAAACCATATACACCGTCAAGAAGATTTATGAGTACGCTTGATAACAGCGACATTACTTCAAAACCGACGGTAAAAAAACTTTTAATTAAACTTCCTGCAAAAGCTGGAAGAAATAACCAAGGAAGAATTACTTCTCGTCACAGAGAAGCCGGACATAAAAAACTATATAGAATTATCGATTTTAAAAGAAACAAATTCGGAGTTCCTGGTAAAGTTATGACAATTGAATATGACCCGTACAGAAACTGTAGAATTTGTTTAATTAGCTATGCTGATGGTGATAAAAGATACATTATTCAACCAGAAGGTCTTAAAGTTGGTGATACTGTAATGGCAGCTGAAGCTGGTCTTGATATTTTACCTGGAAATGCAATGAAGCTTAAAAACATTCCTGTAGGTACTGTTGTACATAACGTTGAAATGAAGCCTGGAAAAGGCGGACAAATTGCAAGAGCTGCAGGAAACAGCTGTCAAATTATGGGTAGAGAAGGAAAATATGTAATTTTAAGACTTCCATCAGGTGAAATGAGAAAAATTCTTGGTGAATGTATGGCTACAATCGGTACTGTTGGTAATGCAGAGTATCAAAATATTGTTATCGGTAAAGCCGGAAGAAGCAGATGGCTTGGAATTAGACCTCAAACTAGAGGTATTGCTATGAACCCAGTTGACCATCCACACGGTGGGGGTGAAGGTAGAAGTAAAGGTAACCATCCTGTTACACCTTGGGGAATGCCGACTAAAGGTTATAAAACTAGAAAGAAAAAACAATCTGATAAATATATCATCTCAAGAAGAAAGAAATAAGGATAGCTCATGGCTAGAAGTTTAAAAAAAGGTCCTTTTGTAGATGACCATTTAATGAAAAAAGTACTTAAAGCAAAAGAAGAAA
>JAMOSM010000173.1 GCA_027063075.1 Nautiliaceae bacterium
TCTTCGTCGCTTGTAATAAGTGCGCTTAGAGTCCCGTTGAAATTTTTAGCGTTTTTCATAGCCCACAAAAATGCCGCAAGGCCGCTTTTCATATCCTGAGCGCCTCTTGCGTATATGAATCCATCTTTTTCTGTAGGGGTAAATGGGTCGCTTTTCCATCCCTCTCCAGGAGGCACCACGTCTATGTGTCCTCCAAAGCATAAATGGTCACCTTCACCGAATTTTTTATAGATAAAAAGGTTTTTTACCCCTTCTTTTTCACTTTCAATTACTTCAAAATCTTTTAAATAATCTTTTATAAATTCCATTGCACCTGCATCATCAGGTGTTATTGAAGGAAAACTTAGAAGTTTTTTAAATAAGGTTATTACATCCATATACTGCCTTTTTTGTGAAATTTTATCGTTTTTTTCCTACAAACTGAAACGGATTTTCATTAAAAAAGATAACTTCAAAGTCTTTAAAAATTTCAAAAAACTCTTTTTTTTCTATAGAATATTTATTAATTGTTTCAAACGCAAAATATCCATCTTTTCTAAGAGCCTTTGGAATTTGTTTTAAAATGTTTAAATTAAAATATTTAATCATTATGATAACATCAAACTCATTTTGTGGTATAATATAATTATCAAGGTCAAGGCATAATTTTTTGATAGGAAGGGCGATTTTTGAAATTGCAACATCACTTATGTCTATAAGAGTTACGCTATAACCTTTTTGTAATAAAAAATTTGCATTTCTTCCAAGCCCTCCTGCTAAATCTAAGGCTTTGCCTTTTTTTGAAGGAATATAGTTTATTAAAGGACTTGGAGGTTTTATAGTTAGAGTTTTATATTTTTTATTCCATTTTATTTTTTCACTTTGCATTTTTATCCTTTAAGGAGGAAGTATGAAAAAAATTATAGCTGAAATTGATAACTTAAAAGATAAAATTATAGAGATTAGACGTCATATTCATATGTATCCGGACCTTTCAGGAGAAGAATATCCAACAAGAGACTATGTAAGACAGATTTTGGAAAATGAGGGAATAAAAGAGATTAAAACATTTGAAGATTATGCCGGGATGGTTGTTGATATAAAAGTTAATGAAAAACTTCCCACAATTGCTTTTAGGGCCGATATGGACGCTTTGCCTATTAAAGAGGAAAATAATATCCCTTATAAGTCGAGAAAAGATGGCATAATGCACGCTTGCGGACATGACGGACATACTGCGATACTAACAGGATTTTTAATAGCCTGCAATAGACATAAAGACAAGCTTCCTTTTAATATAAGGGGAATTTTTCAACACAAAGAAGAGGTAATGGATGGAGGTAGCGAGGATTTGATAAGAGATGGCGCACTTGATGGTGTTAGTGCGATTTTTGGACTTCATATGTATCCTTATTTAAAAACAGGGGAGATTGGATATAAATATGGGGAGATGATGGCAAGTGCGGACAGTTTTGAGATAGAAATTTTTGGAAAAAGCTCTCATGGGGCAAGGCCGCATGAGGGGGTGGATGCTATTTTGACAGCGTCTTTAGTAGTAAATTCAATCAATCATATAGTAAGCAGACGCATAGACCCTCTTCATCCGGCAGTTATTTCATTTGGAACTATTGAAGGTGGAAAGGCTGCTAATATTATATGCGATTACGTAAAACTGAGCGGGACTGTAAGAACGTTAAATGATAAAGTAAGACAGAACATAAAAGAGATGATGGAAGAAGCGACAGCCGGCATTTGCAGGGCAATGGGGGCTAGGTATAATTTTCATTACTATTTTGGAAATCCTGAGCTTATAAATGATGATAAGATGGTGGATATTGTTATAAAAGCCGCTAAAAAAGTTGCAAAACCTGTGGATTTAAAACTGCCTGTAATGGGGGGAGAGGATTTTGCAAACTATTTAAAAGTAGTAAAAGGGGCATTTTTCAGACTTGGAAGCTGCAATGAAGAAAAAGCTACCTGTTATCCTCAACATCATCCAAGATTTGATATAGATGAAGAAAGTTTGATAATAGGTGCTAAAATATTCGCAAATATTATTAAGGAGCTTAAATGAAAGGACATAGCGGAATTTCATCTCCTTTTTTTATTGTAAAAAAACCTGTTGATGCTGTTATCAGAGATATAAAAAAAGGAGATGGTAAAGATATAGTAGAGCTTTTTAAGGCAAATTATGATGATACTTATTATAAAAAAAGTTTTTATGACCCGAATACATGGGAAAATATGGTAAATAGCAAAAAGTATTATCCTGTGGTGGCTGAGATTGATGGAAAGGTTGTTGGAGAGTTTTTATTGACATTAAATGATAAATACAACGGTGAAATAGGAGCGGTAGTAGTTCATCCTGATTATAAGGGAAGAGGGCTTATGAATAAAATGTTTGATTATTTAATAAAAAAAGCCGAGAGTCTTAGTCTTTATGCAATATATGGAGAAGCTATTATGTTTCATCCTTTTTCTCAAAAAGCCAACTTAAAACACGGAATGATTGAAACAGCTCTTCAATTAGGGGAAGTTGCTTCTTGGATAGCCCAAAAAGATATAAAATTTGAAAAACGTTCAGGTACGCTTGTGGGATATAAAATATTTAAACACCAAAAACGCTCATTATATACTCCTAAAATCTATAAAAAGCTTATTTATGACAGATATAAAAAAGCAAATCTTCCTATTTCAAAAGCTACGATTAGACCTATTAAAAAAACGCTTGAATTTTGGGAAAACAGACTTCTTAAAATTTCAGGAATAATAATTAACGGTAAAGTTAAAAATTTTGAAAACAGATTTAATATTTTATTTACAAAAGCAAAATTAAGAGGGGAGATGATATATGCGGATATTAATCTTCACACACCTGAAATTGAAGAGATTACTAAATTTTTAAATAAAAAGAGGTTTTTTTACAGCGGGGTTTTATTTTACAGATACGACGGGTTTGATTATTTAAGACTTCAGTTTGAAAATACGCATAATGTCGAAGAGAGGCTTAATGTGTGTTACAGCGATTATTGTAAGTTTTTAAGTAAATTTGTAAGGGAAGACAAAAAAAGGGTTAGCCGTTTATAAAATTTTTTATCATACATAAATAGCTGCTTAAATTTTCAAACCTGTGGTTTCCCCCATACTCTACAACCACTTTTGCATTTGGGCGCTTTTTAAAGGTTTTTAGGGTTTTTTTGTAATTTAATATCTCATCATTGCTTTGAAGCAGTACTAAATAATTGCCTCTTTTTGGTTTTGTTTTTAATTTTTTTAGTTCTTTTAAATACTCTTTTTTCCATTCAAAAGGTTGGTTGTCACAATATCTGTATTGTGTGCCTATATATTTTTTTAGAGTTTTGTAAGGTTTTAGGGAAGGGTTTATAAGTACGGCTTTTAGGCCGAATTTTTCAGCCAGATACATTGCATAATATCCTCCAAGTGAAGAACCTATTAAAATGTTTGATGGTTTTGCAAAATCACTTAAGATTTTTATTGTCTCAAGAGGTGAAGGGGGAAGGTCTATTGCCTTTACATCTTTAAAATACTCTTTTAATATTTTTACTTTGTTTGAATCAGCACAACTTGCAAATCCGTGAATATAAATTATCATTTATTACCCTTTTTGTTTATTGTATCAAATTTATTGAACTCTTTATTATAAAGGTTTGATTTTTTTTAAGTTTTTTGGTATAATCTAAACACTACGCCGGCTGCAATATGCTACAATTAATTAAAAAATGGAGAGTTGATGATAAAAAATCACGATGAGTATAAAAAGGCAGTTGAAACGCTTAAAAAATGGGCATATTACTATTATGTGCTTGATAATCCATTAGTTACTGATGAGGAGTATGATAAGCTTTATAAAGAGGTAGAGGAGTATGAAAAATCTCATCCTGATGAAATTGACCCGACATCACCTACTCAAAGGGTTGGGGATGTAGTATTAGAAGGGTTTAAGAAAGCCCGTCATATTACAAAAATGTGGTCAATGGAAGATGTGTTTAATGAGAGTGAATTTAAAGAGTGGGTACAAAGAGCTATAAGACTTGTTGGAAATAGTGATTTTAATTTTTATATAGAACCTAAGTTTGATGGGGCGAGTTTAAATTTAGTTTATAAAGATGGAATTCTTGTAAGGGCAGAAACGCGCGGTGACGGAGAGATAGGGGAAGATGTAACCGAAAATGCAAAAACAATAAAATCAATTCCTCTAAGCATTGATTATAAAGGGCTTATTGAAATAAGAGGAGAAGTGGTAATTAGCAAAAAAGATTTTGAAAAGCTAAATGAGGAGAGGATTAAAAAAGGTGAGAGCACTTTTGCAAATCCAAGAAACGCAGCAGCCGGAAGTCTTAGGCAGCTTGATGTAAAAATTACAGCTTCCCGTCCTCTTATGTTTTATCCGTGGGGGGTTGGGTATCCGATTGAAGTATTAAACTCCGATGAAGTATCTAAAGAGCAGTATGAAAAAGATAAAAAAGAGTTTATTGAAAAGTTTAAAACCTATAAAAAACTGATGGATTTTGTCTATTCTTTAGGATTTAAAGAGCCTCTAAAAAGAGGGGAGTGCAAGGCAAGTGATGTTGAGTGTGTTTTGGAAAAATACCAGGAGTTTGTCAAAATAAGAGATGAACTGCCTGTAATGCTTGATGGAATGGTGGTAAAGGTAAATGAGCTTGAGCTTCTTGATAAACTTGGATATACGACAAAATATCCAAGGTGGATGGTTGCTTATAAATTTCCGGCAGTTGAAAAAGAGACAATTTTAGAAGATGTTGTAATTCAGGTTGGAAGAACCGGGGTTTTAACTCCTGTTGCTATTTTAAAGCCGGTAGAAATTGGAGGTGTTATTGTTGAGAGGGCAACTCTACATAATTTTGATGAAATTGAGAGAATGGATATAAGAATTGGCGACCACGTAATAGTTATTAGAAGCGGGGATGTTATTCCAAAAATAACAAAGGTCCTGTATCACAAAAGAACAGGCAGTGAAAAGCCAATTCCACGCCCTACTCACTGTCCTGTTTGTGGGGCTGAGGTATTAGATGAGGGTGCTCTTATCAAGTGTCAAAACTTAAGTTGTCCTGCAAGGGTTGTAAATACGATAATTTATGCAGCAGGTAAAAATGCTCTTGATATTGAAGGACTTGGTGAGAGTGTTGCTAAGCTTTTATATGAGAAAGGACTTGTAAAAGACATTAGGGATTTATTTAGACTAAAAGTGGAAGACCTTGAAAGGCTTCCAGGCTTTGCAAGAAAAAAAGCTGAAAATTTGGTTAATGCCATACAAAAAGTAAAAGGTATTGAGTGCTGGAGGTTTGTAAATGCTCTTGGGATTGAGCATATAGGAGAAGTTGCGAGTAAAAAAATTTGTGAAAAATTTGGAATAGATTTTTATAAGCACTCTCCTGAAGAGTTTTTGGAAATTGAAGGTTTTGGTCCTGAGATGGTAAAGTCGATTGCGGAGTATATAAAAGTTAATAGGGATAAAATTGAAGAACTTATAAAACTAATTGAGCCTGTAAATCCTAAAAAGGAGGTTAAGGTCTCTGTTTTTACCGGTAAGAGTGTAGTTCTTACCGGTACTATGAGTAAGCCAAGAAATAAAATTAAAGAGATTCTTGAGAGTCTTGGAGCCCATGTGACTAATAGTGTTTCTAAAAAAACAGATTTTGTAATTGTGGGCGAAGACCCGGGAAGCAAATATGAAAAAGCCAAAAAACTTGGTGTTAAAATTTTAACAGAAAAAGAGATGTGGGAGATGATAAATGGGGGTTAAAATTGAATATAAAAGTGATGAGAAGCTTTTGCTTCCTAAACTTTATAAAGTGATTTTATTAAATGATGATTATACTACATTTGATTTTGTAGTTGATATTTTAAAAACTATTTTTAATAAATCTGAAGATGAAGCAATAAATTTAACGCTTAAAGTGGATAGAGAAGGCAGTGCGGTTGTTGGGATTTACCCATATGAGATTGCTCAGATGAAAGTAAATAAAACCCATCAGCTTGCCCGCTCTGCCGGATATCCGCTAAGAGCTAGAATAGAGGAGGAATAAATGCAAATAACTGAAAGCTTAAGAAAAATTCTTAATGAAATAATTTATGAAGCAAAAAGAAGAAAAAACGAATATATCACAATAGACCATGCTTTTTATATTTTATTAAAAGATAAAAATGTCCGCTCTATTTTAGAAGATGTGGGAGTTGATATAGATTATGTTAGACGCGGACTTGACTATTATCTTGATACTTATATTGAAAAAGTATCGGGAAATATAACTCCAACAGAAACACTTGCATTTCACAGGGCAACTGAGAGAATGTTTAAACATATTGCAGGTATTAATAAGCCTTATGCTGATGAAATTGACTTTTTTATTGCACTGCTTGAGGATGAAACAAGCTATACAAATCAGCTTTTAAGAGAGTTTGGAATAGAAAAAGTTGAAATTGTTGAATATGTGACTGAAATTAAAGATTTAGAAAATGAGATTAAAAAATTAAATGAAGATAAAAAGTCGCCTTTAAATGAATTTGCAACCGAGCTTACCTCTATTGCAAAAGAGTTTGATGATGTAATAGGCAGGGAAAAAGAGATAAACAGGGTTATGCAGGTTTTATCAAGACGTAAGAAAAACAATCCTATTTTAGTAGGGGAACCGGGAGTCGGTAAAACGGCGGTAGTTGAAGGGCTTGCTAAAAAAATAGCCCTTGGTGAAGTTCCGGATGTTTTGAAAAACAAAAAAATATATTCTCTTGATATGGGAAGTCTGATTGCGGGAACTAAATACAGGGGTGAATTTGAAAAGAGAATGAAGGTTATTTTAGAAGAGCTTAAAAAAGAAGATGAACCTATTTTATTTATTGATGAGATTCATATGATTGTAGGAGCAGGTGCTGCGGGCGATTCTAAAATGGATGTTGCAAATCTTCTCAAACCAGCCCTTGCAAAAGGCGAAATCAGATGTATAGGAGCTACTACGTATGAAGAGTATAAAAATAATTTTGAAAAAGACAAAGCCCTTAGCAGAAGATTTCAAAAAATCGATATAAAAGAACCAAGTATTGAAGATACAATAAAGATTCTTGAAGGGTTAAAACCTAAATATGAAGACTTTCATAAAGTAAGATATTCAAAAGAGGCGATAAAATCGGCGGCAATTTTGGCTAAAAAATATTTAAGAGAGAAGTTTTTGCCTGACAGTGCGATTGATTTAATTGATGAAGCGGGTGCAAAATATAAACTAAGAGGCAAAAAGCTTATTACAAAAAGTGATATTGAAAGTATTGTCGCAAGTATTGCAAATATTCCAAAAGAATCAGCAAGTCAAAATGAGGTTGAAAAATTAAAACATCTTGAAGAAAATCTAAAAGCAAAAGTTTTTGGTCAAGATAATGCAATAAAAGAGCTTGTAAAAGTTATTAAAAGAAAAAAAGCAGGACTTACACGTGAAGACAAACCTATTGGTAGTTTTCTGTTTGTAGGTCCAACAGGAGTCGGTAAAACAGAAATTGCAAAACAGCTTGCCAATATCTTAGGAGTGAATTTCTTAAGGTTTGATATGAGCGAATACCAAGAAAAACATTCAGTTGCAAAACTTATAGGCTCTCCTCCCGGATATGTAGGATATGAAAAAGGAGGACTTTTAACAGAAGCTATAAGAAAAAATCCGCATACAGTGCTTTTACTAGACGAGATTGAAAAAGCGCATCCTGATATTGTTCAGATTTTATTACAGGTAATGGATAATGCGACCTTAACTGACAATGACGGCAGAAAGGCTGATTTTAGAAACGTTGTTTTAATTATGACAAGTAACCTTGGGGTTGGTGAAGGAAACGCTCCTGGATTTATGGCAGAACATAGTGAATTTAAAGAAGAGGCTATTCACAGATTTTTTGCGCCTGAGTTTTTAAACAGGCTTGATGCGATAGTTAGATTTAAGCCTCTAAGCAAAGAGTCGATATTACTTGTTGTGGATAAGTTTATAGGAGAGCTGCAAGATAAACTTGCAAACAAAAAAGTAAAACTTACCCTTACAAAAAGGGCAAAAGAGGCTCTTGCTAAAAAAGGATATTCGCTAAAACTTGGAGCCCGTCCTCTTGCAAGGGTGATTGAGGAAAATATTGTAGAGCCTTTAAGTGAAGAGATACTTTTTGGTGATTTAAAAAGCGGTGGTGAAGTTAAAATTGATTATGTAAAAGATGAATTTAAGTTAAAGAAAACAGATGATAAAAGTAAGTGAAAATCCACCTTTGTATTTACTTGATGATTTTAATTTTCCATCCCCTTATGAGAATTTTGAAGACGGGTTTGTTGGGGCAAGTTATGATTTGCATCCAAAAAGGCTTCTTGAAGGATATTCAAGGGGGTTTTTCCCTTGGTATCAGGATGAAGACGGGCTTTTTCACTGGTTTGTTTTAAATGAAAGAATGCTTTTAAAAACTGATGAAGTTAAAACAACTAAGCGTTTAAGACAAAAATTAAGAAGTAAAAAGTGGGATTTTAAAATCAATACGCGTTTTGATGATGTTATTAGAATGTGTTCTAAGGTAAAAAGAAAACACGAAAGTGGGACATGGATAAACAAAGATTTTATTGATGCTTATACAACATTAAATAAACTTGGCTTTGCCTTAAGTGTTGAAGCTTATTATGAAGGTGAGCTTGTAGGCGGATTTTATGGAGTTGCTATTAATAAATATTTCAGTGGTGAGAGTATGTTTCATATAAAGCCTGATGCAAGTAAATTGGCACTTATCTATTTTTGTGATATACTTCAAAAAAATGGAATTGAATATATTGACTGTCAGGTTCCAAGCGAACATCTTGGAAGAATGGGTGGGAAAATTTATAAAAAGCATGAATTTATTCCAATAATTCAAAAAGCTACAGGAGTTAATAATGAAAACACTTAAAGAATGGAATGTATTAGTTGAGCTTGTAAAAACAAAAACAGGAGCTGTTCTTTATAAGATAAACCTTGATGAAAATCATTTTTTTCTTGAACAAAATCCTTTAAAAGATTCAAAATATGGTGTTGCTTATAGACAGTTAAAACTGAAATATCCTGAATTTTATATGTTTTGGGAGATTAAGGATAATAATTATACAGGAAGGGTTCTTACAGCAAGAATAACAGATAAAAAAGAACTTGATGAGTTTATTGAGAGCTTGGTTGGGGAAGATTTTAAAAATTACGAAGATTTTAATTAAACGCTAAAAAAGTTGCGAAGTTATTCCATCTGAAAATAACTTCCACTTCCTTAAACCCCGCATTTTTTAACATTTCTATATTTTCGTTCATTGTATAAGGGATTAACACATTTTCAAGCGCTTCTCTTTTTTGGGCTATTTCAAATTCTGAATAGCCCATTTTCTTTTTATATTCATAATAAATGTCTATCATAATCTTGTTTAGCTTTTTATTTTCTGTAATTAACTTTTCACTCATTAAAAAAATTCCGTCTTCTTTTAAAGAGTTTTTTATTTTTTTTATCAGTTTTTCTCTTTTTAAAGGTCTTACAAATTGGATTGTATAGTTTGCTATTATTGCTTTTGAGTTATTAAAATCATAATTTAAAAAATCTGCCTCAATAAATTTTACATCAACTCCAAAAGCCTTTGCTTTATTAGTAGCTCTTTTTATCATTGCAGGGGAGTTGTCTATTCCTATTAAATTAAGCGGTTTTTTTGTTTTTTTTGCAAGTTCTATTAAAAATGTCCCTGTGGAACTTCCAAGGTCTACTATCTTGTCATTTTCTTTTAGAAAATTTTTTAGAATATCTATTTGAAGGTTTAAATTTTCTTTATAAAAAGGAACGCTTCTATTTAACATATCATCAAAAACACTTGCAACCTCTTCGTCAAATTCAAACTGTTTGTTTATTGGCTTTGAAAATACCTTGTCTTTCAATTTAGACCCTTTATGATATAATATTTTAAAAATTTTACTAAAAAAGGTTAATTTATGAAAGATGCAACCTTAGCTCTTCATTACGGATATGATAAAGACACTCAAAAATCGATGCAGGTGCCTATATATATGACAACGGCTTATGAATACGAAGATACAGACCATGCGGCTAGGCTTTTTAATTTAGAAGAGGAGGGTAATATCTATACCCGTATAGGAAATCCGACAACAAGGGTTTTTGAAAAAAGAATTGCGGTACTTGAGAGGGGAATTGATGCAATAGCAACTTCAAGCGGAATGGCTGCGATTTTTTACTCTCTTGCGGCTTTGGTAAGAAGCGGGGATAATATTGTTATTTCTTCAAAGCTTTATGGAGGAAGTATTACTTTATCAACTCAAACCCTAAAGCAGTTTGGAATAAGCGCAAAATATTTTGACCCTACAAAACCTGAGGAGTTAAGAGAGCTTATAGATGAGAAAACAAAAGCTGTTTTGTTTGAGAGTATTGCAAACCCGGCTTTAACTGTAGCGGATTTTGAGGGAATTGTAAAAGTGGCAAATGAAAAAGGAGTTATTACGATATGTGATAATACAATGGCAACGCCTTATGGGGTTAAACCAATTGAGCTTGGGGTTGATATTGTGGTCCATAGTGCAAGTAAATATATTGTTGGAAACGGAAGTGCGATTGCAGGGTGTATTATTGAAGCCCCTTTTGCAAAAGAAAAGTTAAAAACAAACAGGTATTCCCATTTTAATGAACCGGATGAGAGTTATCACGGACTTGTTTATACTAAAAAATTTGAAAACCCTTTTATTGCAAAGGCTCGTTTAGCAATGCTAAGGGATTTTGGTGCGGTGCTCTCTCCTTTTAATGCATGGCTTTTGATTTTAGGGCTTGAGACTCTTCATTTAAGAATAGAAAGGCATTCAAATTCGGCTTTGAAAATTGCTAAGTTTTTACAAACCCATAAAAAAGTAAAAAAAGTCAATTATCCTTTTTTAGAAAGTGATGATAATTATGCTATGGCAAAAAAATATTTAAAATATGCAGGAGGGATTTTGAGTTTTGAACTTGAAAGTTATGAAGAAGCAAAAGAGTTTATAAAAAATCTTAAAATTTTCTCTTTAGTAACCAATATTGCTGATAGTAAATCTCTTGCAACCCATCCTGCAAGTACAACCCATCAGCAGTTGAGCAAAGAAGAGCTTATTAACGCAGGAGTGCCTGAAGGTCTTATAAGACTTAGTATAGGTTTAGAGGATGTTGATGATTTGATTCAAGATTTAAAAGAAGCTTTTGAAAAAATTAGTTAATTAAATTTTTATGATATTAAAGTAATTGCAGAGTTTATAGAAAATGAATAAATTTTTGAAAAATTGGAAAAAATAGGGGTTGATTGTTTTCAAGGATACTGTTTTTGCAAGCTAAATCTTTGAAAAAATGATAAAATTTCATAAAAAAGGCTATTATGAAAATAAAAACAGATATAGCACGATTTACAAAACCCCTTTATCTTGAAAGTGGTAGGCTTCTTGAGCCTTGGCAGATTGCTTATGAAACTTATGGTGAGCTTAATGAAAATAAAGATAACGTTATTTTAATAACACACGCTCTCTCAGGTTCGCATCATGCTGCAGGATGGTATGAGGGAGACAGAAAGCCTGGATGGTGGGATGGTCTTATTGGTGACGGAAAAGCCATTGATACCACAAAATATTTTGTAATTGCCACAAATGTAATTGGGAGCTGTTTTGGTTCAACCGGTCCTATGAGTCCTGTATATCCAGGAAGCAATGAGAGATATAGGCTAAAATTTCCGGTAGTTACTATAAAAGATATGGTAAAAGCTCAAAAGATTTTACTTGATTCTCTTGGAATAAAAAAGCTAAAAGCGGTAATCGGCGGAAGTATGGGAGGTATGCAGGCACTTAGACTTGCGGTTGATTATCCCGGGTTTGCTGAATATATTATCCCAATTGCAACAACCTATCAGACAAAACCTTATGTAATTGCTATTAATAAGTCAATGATTGAAGCAATTAGAGCTGATAGTGAATTTAAAAATGGAAATTATGACCCTGAAATTGTAAAAGAAAAAGGACTAAAAGGACTTGCGGCTGCGAGGATGATAGGATATTTAAACTATATATCCCCATCGACATTTGAAAAGAAATTTGGAAGAGAGTATGTAAAAACCGATGGGATGTTTGAACTTTTTGGTAGATTTCAGGTTGAGAGTTATCTTGAATATAACGGGGCTATGTTTCCTAAATGGTTTGATGCTTTGAGTTATATTTATCTTTTAAAAGCTATTTCTCTTTTTGACATAAGCCGGGGGTTTAATTCTTTAGATGAGGCTTTTTCTCAGATAAAAGATAAAATGTATCTTATAAGTTTTAGCGGAGATACCCTGTTTTTTCCTCAGGAGATGAGGGATATTAAAAAATATATGGATAAGGTAGGCGGCAGGTGTCAATATTATGAAATAGACAGTGACTATGGACACGATAGTTTTTTAGTTGAAATTGAAAAATTTGATTATCTAATTAGTGATATTTTAAAAGGAGCTCTTGATGCAAGATTTTGAAAAAAAACTTGAAGAGGCAAAAAAATTGCTTGATAAACTTAACGACCCGGAAATTACTCTTAATGAAGCTATGCAGACTTATAAAAAAGGAGTGAAGCTTTTAGAAGAAGCTTCAAAAATGATAGAAGAGGCTAAACTGCAGTTTAAAGAGATTAAATGAAAATAGCCATTTTACAGACCGACTCTTTGCCTTTTGATAAGGCAAGGATTAATTATTATCTTTCTCAGGCAAAAAGAGAGGGGACAAGACTTCTTTTATTACCTGAGTATGTGTTAAACAGGTTTTTTAAAGAACTTGAGAGTATGCCAATTTCTTTTGTTAAAAATCAGTCATCTCATCAAATTAAACTTTTGAAACAGCTTTCTTTGTCTTATAATATAACTATTCTTGCTCCTATTATTTTAATAAAAGGCGATAAAAAATATAAGGTTATAGGCAGATTTTTTAACGGAAATGTAAGGTATTACTATTCTCAGGTTTTTATGCCTTATCATCACTGGAATGAAGAGAGGTTTTTTTCAAAAAAAGAAAATAAACCCCTTGTTTTTAATATTGGAAAGTATAGAATCGGGGCACTTTTTGGGTTTGAGTCTCATTTTGATGAGTTTTGGGGTTATTTTAGAGAAAAAAAAGTGGATGTTGTTGCTGTTTTAAGTGTTGGGACTTTTAATTCTCATCAGAGATGGTATGAAATGTTAAAAACACGGGCTTTTTTAAATAATATGTATGTTGTTAGGGTAAATAGGGTCGGAAATTATAAGAACTGGGAATTTTATGGTAAAAGTTTTGTAATTTCTCCTGAGGGAGAAGAAATTTTAATGCTTGGCGGTAAAGAGGAATTAGGAATTGTTAATATTTCAAAAGAACTTATAAAAGAAGCAAAAAAAGAGTGGAAATTTAATAGGCTTTCTAAAAATTTAAATTTTAATTAAAAACTTCAAGTATTTCATAAGCTGTATTTCTTTTAGCTGGGATTTCTCCTACATCTTTTATAAGCTTTATCATCTCTTCTTGATTCATAGCGTTTTGAGCCCCGGCACTTCTTACAACATTTTCTTCCATCATTGTAGAGCCGAGGTCATTTGCACCGTATAAAAGAGCCATTTGTCCTATATAACTTCCCTGGGTTACCCAGGAACTTTGTATGTTTTTAAAGTTATCTAAAAATAGTCTTGAGACTGCTAGATATCTTAGATATCTGTTTGATGAGGTTTTATGCGTAACTATTCCTTCTTTATAAAGGGCTGTATTGTAAGGTTGAAAAGACCACATAATAAAAGCCCTAAATCCTCCTGTTTCATCCTGAAGCGCTCTTATTTTTTCCCAGTGTTCTACAACCTCTTCAATCGTTTCAACTGTTCCAAACATCATTGTGGCTGTAGTCTTCATTCCTATTTCATGAGCACTTTTATGAATTTCAAGCCATCTTTTAGAGCTTATTTTTTTAGGGGCTATAATGTCTCTTACCCTGTCACTGAGTATTTCAGCTCCCGCTCCCGGAATTGAGCTTAGCCCTTTTTCTTTTAAGCGGATTAACACTTCTTTTACAGGTATTTTTGAAACCCTGCTTATATAATCAATCTCAGGTGCGCTAAATCCATGAATTGTAATTTGTGGATATTTTTTATGAATATGTTCTACAAGGTTTTCATAAAAATCTATTTTAAGGTTTGGATGAACTCCTCCTTGAAAAAGTATCTGCGTACCTCCTATTTCTAAAAGCTCTTCTATTTTTTTATCTATTTCTTCAAAACTTAAAATATATGCGTCTTTATCTTTTTTATGTCTGTAAAAAGCACAAAATTTGCAGTCTATAAAGCAGATGTTTGTATAGTTTATGTTTCTATCTACAATAAAAGTGGTAATTTTTTTTGGATGAAGTTCTCTTTTTTTTTCAAGTGCCATTTTTCCAAGTTTTATCAAGTCTTCATTTTCAATTAAATTTATTGCTTCTTTTTTGCTTAACCTCAATTTTTCTCCTTAATATCCGATAAATGTTATAATTTGACTTATATTATCATAAAAGGTTGCCGTATGGAAGAACTTATTTTAAAAATTTCCCAAAAAACCTTAAAAGAACTTGAAAAGGCAAAAAAATTGCCTTTTCCCCTTTATTATAAGGAGGTTTTTAATAAGATAGCTTACGATGAAGGTATTATTGATAATTTAAATCCAAAACTTTTATGTCTTGAGCCTTCTATTCACGAAATTTTTTTAGAAAAGACACACGAAGCGTTAAATCACATAAATCACACTTCAAAAGAGATTAAAAATCACTCTAAAGAGATAATTGAAGAAATAAATGAAGTAAGTGCTGATGAAATAAAAGAGATGGTAATAAAATTCAGCGCAGAGTTGATTGATAAAATAACAAAAATGGAAGAAAAGATAAATGAATTAGAAAAAGAGTTAGAGAAAGCTTATAAGGAGTTATTAATAGACCCTTTAACACGTGTTTTTAATAGAAAAGCTCTTGAGAAAGACTTGAAAGAAATTTTAAAAAAAGGCAAGGATAAAGATTTAGACTTAGTTGTGGCTATTGTCGATATCGACAATTTTAAACAAATTAACGCTTCTTACGGTCATTTAATAGGAGATTTTGTTTTAGTTAAGTTAGCTCAGATTATAAAAGCCTTAGTAAGAAAAACAGACAGGATTTACAGATACGGAGGAGATGAGTTTATAATTGTTTTTAACCGTTCTACTTTATTAAACGCACAAAAAAGTATTGAAAGGATTATAAATAAAATATCTAAAACAACATTAAAATATAAAGATAATTTAATTAAAATTACAGTCTCAGCGGGAATTGCTACTCATAAAAGAGGCGATAATATTGAGGATATTGTTAAAAGGGCTGATGAAGCTCTTTATAAAGTAAAAATAAAAAGTAAAAATGGATATAATACTTATTAAAAAGGTTATAAATGAATCTGTTTGATGCTTTGGTTTTAGGAATTGCTATTATTTTAGGAATAAAGGGTTTTTTTAACGGTTTTATTAAAGAAATAGCAGGACTTATAGGAATAATAGGGGGATTGTTTTTAGCAAGTAAATATTATCACAACGCTGGAGAGTATATAAATTATTATATTTTTCATATTCCAAACAAATCTGCTATAAATTTAGTAGGTTTTATTGCGCTTTTTGTAGGATTTTGGATTTTTGCGGTTTTTATAGGATTTTTGATTTCTAAAATTTTAAAAGTGAGTGCCCTTGGAGGAGTTGATAGAATTTTTGGATTTATTTTTTCAAGTATGAAGTTTTTTATTTTAGTATCTGTTATTGTTGTTTTATTGTATCAAATTCAATTTTTTAAAGAGTATGTCGATAAATATACTAAAAACAGTTTTATTTTCCCTTTAATGTTAAACCTTGGAGAAAAGATTATAAATATAAATCCAAAAAGTTTAGAAAAAGTTGCTAAAAATGTTAAAATTCCAATAAATTAAAACTCTTAAAGGAGATTGATGTTTTCAAACGAATATGTAAAACAGAGAATGGCAAAAGCCGAGAAATTAAAAGAGCACGGTTTAAATCCGTATGACCATAATGCTAAAAGAAATACAAAAATTGCAGAATTTTTAGAAAAAAACAAAGATGTGTTTGAGCTTGAAAATAAAAGAGATGAGAGTAGAAAATTTGCAGTAGCAGGTCGTGTAAAATTTCTAAGACTTATGGGAAAAGCTGCATTTTTTAAAATAGAAGACGAAAGCGGTATGCTTCAGGTTTATATGAGTAAAAACGATTTAGGTGATAAATTTAATTTACTTAAAAAAACACTTGAAGTTGGTGATATTGTAGAAGTTAGCGGATATCCTTTTGTTACAAAAACAGGAGAACTTTCTATTCATGCCGATGATGTCAGAATTCTTACAAAAGCAATTCATCCTCTGCCTGAAAAATTCCATGGACTTCAGGATGTTGAAACTAAGTATCGTCAAAGATACCTTGATATGATTATGAATAAAGAGACTAGAGATAGATTTAAACTTAGAAGTCAAATTGTAAGTCTTGTTAGGGAATTTTTCTTAAAAAAAGGATTTTTAGAAGTTGAAACTCCTATGCTTCATACGGTTGTTGGAGGGGCAAACGCAAGACCTTTTATGACTCATCATAATGCACTTGATATTGATATGAACCTAAGAATCGCACCTGAACTTTTCTTAAAAAGACTTATTGTCGGCGGTTTTGAAGCAGTTTTTGAGCTTAACAGAAACTTCAGAAATGAAGGAATTGACCATACTCACAACCCTGAATTTACAATGATAGAGTTTTACTGGGCGTATCATACAATGGAAGATTTAATGAAACTGACGCGTGAGCTTTTTGATTATCTATTCGAAAAATTAAATCTTCCAAAAAAACTTCAGTATGGTGATATGGTAATTGATTTTGATGATTGGAAAACTATTACTTATAAAGACGCTTTAGTTAAAATCGGGGGAGTACCTGAAGAAATTTTAGAAGATGTTGAGGCTATGAAAAAATATTTAAAAGAGCATGGAGTTGAACTTGATGAGCATATCGATAGTAAAGGTAAGCTTTGGGCAGAACTTTTTGATGAATTCGTAGAATCTAAATTAATCAATCCTACGTTTGTAACCGAATTTCCTATTGAAATTTCTCCGCTTGCAAGAAGAAGTGATAAAAATCCTGAATTTGCGGAAAGATTTGAGCTTTTTATTGCGGGGCGTGAAATAGCAAACGGATTTAACGAGCTAAATGACCCGCTTGACCAGTATGAGAGGTTTAAAGCTCAGCTTGAAGCTAAGGCTAAGGGTGATGAAGAGGGTATGGATATGGATTATGATTATATTCGCGCACTTCAATACGGAATGCCGCCGACTGCCGGTGAAGGTATAGGAATTGACAGACTTGTGATGCTTCTTACAAATTCACATTCAATAAAAGATGTGATTTTGTTCCCGACAATGAAACCAAAAAAAGAAAATAAAGACGAAGACAATATTAAATAAAGGAGATAAAAAATGAGCTTACTTAAAAATTATGACCAAGATGTATATTCAATTTTAGAAAAAGAGCTTGAAAGACAGACAAATCATCTTGAAATGATAGCAAGTGAAAACTTCACTCTTCCAGAAGTTATGGAAGCTATGGGAAGCGTATTTACAAATAAATATGCTGAAGGTTATCCTGGTAAAAGATATTACGGCGGATGTGAATATGCTGATATGATAGAACAGCTTGCAATTGACAGGGCAAAGGCTCTTTTTGGATGTGAGTATGCAAACGTTCAGCCTCACTCTGGTAGTCAGGCTAACGGAGCTGTTTATGTTGCTTTAATGAAACCACTTGAAAAACTTCTTGGAATGGATTTAAGCAACGGAGGACATTTAACTCACGGAGCAAAAGTTAATTTTTCAGGAAAGCATTATCATTCATTTTCTTATGGAATTGACGAAAAAACAGGAAGAATTGATTATGACAGGGTAAGAGATATTGCAAAAATAGTAAAACCAAAAATGATAGTTTGTGGTGCTAGTGCTTATCCAAGAGAAATTGATTTTGCTAAATTTAAAGAGATAGCTGATGAGGTTGGTGCCATTTTAATGGCTGATGTTGCTCACATTGCAGGACTTGTAGTAGCAGGCGAGCATCCAAATCCGTTTCCTCACTGTGATGTGGTAACTACTACTACTCATAAGACTCTAAGGGGTCCTAGAGGCGGACTTATTCTTACAAATAACGAAGAATATGCTAAAAAAATCAATAGTGCAATTTTCCCTGGAATCCAAGGTGGTCCTTTAGTTCATGTAATTGCAGCAAAAGCGGTCGGATTTAAAATGAACCTTGAACCTGATTGGAAAACTTATGCAAAACAGGTAAAAGCAAACGCAAAAGCACTTGCAGAGGTACTTCTTGAGAGAGGATATGATTTAGTAAGTGGGGGTACTGACAATCACCTTGTGCTTGTAAGCTTTTTAAATAAAGAATTCAGCGGAAAAGAAGCTGAAGAAGCATTAGGAAGAGCTGGAATTACTGTAAATAAAAATACAGTTCCGGGTGAAAAAAGAAGTCCTTTTGTAACTTCAGGTATTAGAATCGGAAGTCCTGCTCTTACTGCAAGAGGTATGAAAGAAGAAGAGTTTAGATTTATAGCAAACAAAATTGCAGATGTGCTTGATGATATTTATAATCTTGAGCTTCAAGATAAAGTTGCGGCAGAACTTAAAGAACTTGCAAGCAAATTTGTAATTTACGACAGACCTACTTATTAGTTTTTCCCCTTTTTTTTGGGGTAAAATAAAAAGGAGAAATGGTGGCTTATAATGTAGATATTTCTATGATAAAAATGAATAGAGATTATTATTTTGAATATAAAGGAAAAATTATTCAAAAAATAGTTTATAAAGGGAGAACTTTTTTTGATAAATATGAAAAAATTGAAAAGCCTCTGACTTTTCAGATAATGGATGAACATATAAAAAGAAAAAAAATAATTGCCCATGATTTAATTAACAGACAAAGAAATGTTGTTGAAAATATTGTGTTTGATTATAATGGAACAGACCCTGAGAGATTCTGGAACAGGGCAAGTTTGCTTTTAAGAGAAGAAGGGTTTTTAAATTTTACTGCATATAATTCAAAAACACCGGGACATCTTCATCTTTATATCCACAAAGGGCACACTTCTTTAACTGAAGCAATCCAGCTTGGAAAAGCTCTTTCGTTAAAACTTTCAACAAAACTTTTAAAGCAGTGGAGGGTTTTTCCAACTGATGAGTTGCCAAGTGAATTTAATATTTTGAATCTGCCTTATGCCCTTTATAAAAAAGAGAGAGGTGCAAGCTGGGCAAAACATATGTAAGGAGAAAAAATGGCTGATGATTTGTTAAATAATTCTGATGATTTTATAGAAGGTAAAAAAAATCTAAAAAAGCCTCTTATTTATGGAGCCATAGGTTTTTTGGTTTTTGTGATAGGTGTTATAGTGTTTGCTCTTTTTCAAAACTCTTCTTCTAAAAAAAATGAAATAGTGCCGCCTGAGCCTAAAAAAAAGAAGATTACTATTGAGAGTCAGTTTAAACCTTTAATGATTGAAGAGAATGAAACACAACAAAAACCTGTTGTTAAAACTAAACAAAATAAACCTCAAGAACAGGTAAATGAAATTAAACCTCAGATAATGCAAGAACCTCAAATTCAAGAAGAGGTTAAAGTGCAAAAACCTATTCAAAAGCCTGAGGTTAAGCCTATAGAAAAAGAGTCTATAAAAAAAGAGCCTATAAAAGAGAGTAAAGAGGAGATAAAAAAAGCTTCAAAAGGTAAATATTATATTCAAGTAGCTGCACTTCTTAGACATTCTAAACCTGATAAGCGTTTTTTAGAACATATAAAAAAAGAAGGGTTTGAGTATAAGCTTTATCATACGTATATTGTAAAAAATAATGAAAAAATAAAAGTTACTAAAATCCTTGTAGGGCCTTTTGCTACTAAAAAAGAGGCAAAAGATGCTTTAAAAAAAGTAAAGGCTACCATTTCAAAAACAGCATTTATTTTTAAGGTGAAATAATGGTTTATGATAAATTTTTAGTAGATGAGTTTAGTGTAATTGCTATTTATAATCAGTTAAAAAAACTCTTTAATGAAAGAATGTTTTTACTCGAAAGTGTTATAAATAATGAAGATGGAAATTACTCTTTTATTTTTATAGGGGAAAAAGAGAAAATTTATTACAAAGATTATAAAACCCATTATTTTGACGGAAAAGAAGAAAAGATTTTAGATAAAGACCCTTTTGATTTTATGAAAGAGTATTATTCAAAAGTAGATAAGAAAAAATATAAAGAGCTTTCAAAAAAACTAAAAATTGGATTTGTTGATGGTTTTGTGGGATATATCGGTTATGATATGGTAAAAATTTTTGAGCCTGTGCTTAAGCCTGTTATGGATAATCTTGAGGATGAAACCGATATTCCGGATTTTTATATGATAAGACCAAAGATTGTAGTAGGATATTCCCATAAATTTTCAGAACTGACGGTAATTATAAATGATAAAGAGTATGAAAATTACCTTTATATAATAAAGGATTTAATTAATTCAACTTATAAACATAAGCCTTTAATTCCTGCAAAAATTTTAAAAGAAGAGGGTTTTGTTTTTTCAAAAGAGAGATTTTTTGAAATGGTACAAAAAGCAAAAGAGAATATAAAAGCGGGGGATATTTTTCAAATAGTTCTCTCAAACAGGTATAAAGTAAAAGCTATTGTTGATAGGCTCTCTTTTTACAGAAAATTAAGAAGTAAAAACCCATCTCCTTATCTTTATTATCTTGATATAGATGATTTTGCAATTATCGGAAGTTCCCCTGAGGTTATGGTAAGGCTAAATGACGGAGTTATTTTGCTTCGTCCTATTGCCGGAACGAGAAAAAGAGGAGATACCTTAAAAAAAGATTTAGAGCTTGAAAAAGAGATGATAAACGATGAAAAAGAGGTGGCTGAGCATATAATGCTTGTAGATCTTGGCAGAAATGATGTAGGAAGAGTGGCATGTGCTGGAAGTGTAAAAGTAGAAGAGCTTATGAGAGTTGAGAGATATTCTCATGTTATGCATATGGTAAGTGATGTTGTGGGGGAACTTGATGAAAAATATGATATGTTTGATTTGTTTAAAGCTACATTTACAGCAGGGACTATGACAGGAGCTCCTAAAATTAAAGCGATGGAATTAATAGCAAAATATGAAGGGTTAAAAAGAGGCTATTATGCGGGAAGTATCGGTTATTTTGGATTTGACGGAAATATGGACAGTGCTATTACAATAAGGACTGCTCTTATAAAGGATGATGAAATAATTTTTCAAGCGGGAGCCGGAATTGTTGCGGATAGCAAACCTGAGCTTGAATATAAAGAGGTAAATAATAAATTAAAAGCTTTAGTTGCCACTTTGAAGGAACTTGATGGGGGTAATTAAAAGCTTTTTAGGTAAAAAAGTTTATTATAAACCCCAGGGCTTTCTTGATTCTTCAGCTGTTAGCGAAATTATAACCCCTGTTGATATCTCTCTGATAGAAAAAAAAAAGATAAAATGTATAGTTGTTGATTTAGAAAAAGTGGTAAGCGTTAATA
>JAMOSM010000174.1 GCA_027063075.1 Nautiliaceae bacterium
ATATGAAAAAACATCATTTTTAGAAAGTGTAGATATCGAAGAGGTTTTAAACAGGCTCTCAGACCTTCAAGAACTTATAAGAAGATTTGGTTCAATTGAAAATGCTCTTATATATTATGATGAAAAGAAGAAAGAACTTGAAAGTTTAGAAAACCTTACTTTTGAAAAGGAAGAAATTCAAAAAGAAATAAAAAACCTTGAAAAAGAGTTAGATGAATTAGCGTTAATACTTCATACTAAAAGAAAAACAAGTGCTAAAAAATTTGAAAAAAAACTGAACTATTATCTTAATAAACTCTATATGCCAAAAGCTAAAGTAAAAATTTTATTAAATAATGAGTTTAATGAATATGGAAAAGATATTGCAAAAATCATTGTAAATGACATAGATATAAACACTATATCCACAGGAGAATTTAACAGGTTAAGAGTGGCATTACTTGCAAGCAGGCTTGAATGGGATGATAAAGAAAAAACACTTTTTTTAGATGAAGTCGATGCTAATTTAAGCGGTGAAGAATCTGAAAGCGTTGCAGATGTGCTAAAATTGCTAAGCCAAAAATATCAAATTTTTGCAATTTCCCACCAACCTCAGTTAGCAAGCAAAGCAGACAAACATTTTTTTGTTTTAAAAAAAAATAATAAATCTATTGTAAAAGAGTTAGATTTTAATAAAAGAGTAGAAGAAATTGCAAGAATTATAGGCGGTAAGGAAAAATCGAAAAAAGCAATGGAATATGCAAAAGAATTATTGAAAGGAAACTATGGTTAATAAACTGTTAGAAAAGATTAAAGAGTTAGAGAATGAAATAGAGTACATTAAAGAAAAAAACGGTATTGTTATAAAAAATATAAAATCCCTTTTTAGCAAATGTAAAATAGAAAAGGATAAAAAAGAAAAATTTAAAAATAAATTAATTCAGAATTTAAATGCTTTGAAAATAGAACATAAAAAAATTTTTATAGACGGGATTTTAAATTTTGATGAATTTCTGAAATTAATAAAAAATGAAAAGGATTTATATATTTTAGCTGTAAGGCTCCCTGAAGATAAAATAAAGATTAAATACATGTATAGCTTTTTTACAAAAAAATTCGATTTTTTATTTACTGTAAAAGACGATATTTTATTAGGTACTATTTACAAAAAACATTTAAATGAAATTAAAAATTTGAAGTCTTTGCCTTTTTATAATTCTTTGACAGAAGAATTTGATGAAATAGAACTCTTTAAAGTTGTTTTTGAAGCTGAAGATATTAATAAAGACGTTTTTGATAAAATAATTAATATATTTAATTCTTTATATGCAAGACCAAGTTTTAGAAAAAAGCATTTTATTGAATTTTCTTTAATAAAAAATAAAATTGTTAATTTTGAAATGGAAAAAATAAAAGAAGAAAAAAACAGATATAAATATATTTATGAAGAAACTTATCCGTCTTTAGAAGTCAAATTAAAACAAAATATAAATAATCCGGCTTTTGTACTCGCTTTGCTTGAAAGAATAGATAATGAAATAGAAGAGATTAAAAATTCAAGAGGGATTGCTAATGTTATAAACAGAATCTTAAACTATATTGATTTAAAAAGTCCTGAAAAAGAGTTAAAAAGAATTACTAAAATTTTAAGAGACTCTTTAAAAAAAGAAAATAATTTGATATAATTCCAATACCTACAAGCGACGGTGGCGGAACTGGTAGACGCGCAAGATTGAGGGTCTTGTGGGCATAAGCCCGTGGGGGTTCGAGTCCCCCCCGTCGCACCACTAAAGACTAAAAACTTCTTGATATTTACTTCTGATAGATTATATCCACATCTTTTGGATAATGTACTTCGAATATTTTAAGAGGGGTTGAATTTTTCTGATTAAAAAAATTAACTTCTACTTTATTTCCTATTTCATCGGTGTAAAATATTTTTTTAAGAGTCTTATCATAAATAAAATAGATTTTTTTATCCTCAATTTCTGCTTTATAAAGATTGTTTTTTATTTTTTTTGAATTTTTTAAAATATCACTTAAAGTATTCTTTTTTCTTTTTGTTATCGTAAGTTGCATAATGTCTGGTTCGTAAATATATACTTTATCTTCTATCCAGATAATTTTTTTATAAGGATATGTATATTTCCAAACTATATTTCCTTGATTGTAAAACACTTTTCCCTTGTATGTAAGAGTTTTTTTATCAGATGTTATTGTTTGGATAAAATCTGCACTAAACTGCTTTGGAAGAGTAATGGCATATGATAAAATAGATACTAAAATTAAAATAATAAATTTCATAAATTGTCCTTATGTTAGTGTTTATGTTATTATAACAAAAAAGTTTTTAAAGGCTTTAGATGGTTAAAAGTATTGTTAGAAAAATATTTGGAACAAAAAATGATAGAGAGTTAAAAAAGTATTTTGCAAAAGTAAAAGAGATAAACGCTCTTGAGCCTAAATATGAAAAAATGAGCGATGAAGATATTAAAAAAGAATTTAGTGAAATTAAAGAAAAAATTTTAGAAGAGATTAAAAACGGCGCCGATGAGCAGGAGACGCTAAATAAATACCTTTATGATGTGTTTGCTATGGTAAGGGAAGCTAGTAAGCGTGTCCTTGGAATGAGACACTATGATGTACAGCTTGTTGGTGGAATGGTTTTGCATGAAGGAAAAATTGCAGAAATGAAAACAGGGGAGGGTAAGACACTTGTTGCAACACTTCCGGTTGTTTTAAATGCGATTTTAGGAAAAGGGGTTCATGTTGTAACCGTAAATGACTACCTTGCTCAAAGAGATGCTACTGAAATGGGAAAACTTTATAAATTTTTCGGGCTTAGTACAGGTGTTATAGTAAGCGGTATGGAAGATTATGAAAGAAAAAAAGCATATGCTTGTGATGTGACATACGGAACAAACTCTGAGTTTGGGTTTGATTATTTAAGAGATAATATGGTTTTTGATATAAATGATAAAGTTCAAAGAGGGCATTATTATGCAATTGTGGATGAGGTTGATAGTATTTTAATTGATGAGGCAAGAACTCCTTTGATTATTTCAGGTCCTGCAAACAAAAGAGTTGAAAATTATATAAAAGCCGATGAAGTTGCAAAACAGCTAGAGCCTGAAAAACATTTTAAGGTAGATGAAAAAGATAAAGTTGTGCTTTTAACAGAAGAGGGAATAAAAAAAGCAGAAGAACTTTTTGGAGTGGATAACCTATATACCCCAGAAAACGCTATCTTAGCTCATCATCTTGACCAGGCCTTAAAAGCAAATTATCTTTTTAAAGAGGGAAGAGATTATATTGTAAGAAAAGGTGAGGTTTTAATTGTAGATGAATTTACAGGAAGAATTGCAGAAGGGAGACGTTTTAGCGAGGGTCTTCATCAGGCGCTTGAGGCAAAAGAGGGTGTTGAAATCCAAGAAGAATCTCAGACTTTTGCAGAAATTACATACCAAAACTATTTTAGAATGTATGAAAAACTTGCCGGAATGACAGGAACCGCTCAGACTGAAGCGACTGAATTTTTAGAGATTTACGGACTTGAGGTTATTTCTATTCCTACAAATAAACCGATAGCAAGAAAAGATTTAAATGACCTGGTTTATAAAACGGAAGAGGAGAAATTTGAAGCGGTTGTAAAAAAAGTAAAAGAGCTTCATAAAAAAGGTCAGCCTGTTTTAATAGGAACTACAAGTGTTAAAAAAAGTGAATATTTAAGCCAGCTTTTGAAAAAAGAGAAAATTCCTCATACGGTTCTTAATGCAAAACATCATGAAAAAGAGGCTGAAATTATTGCACAGGCAGGTAGAAAGGGAGCCGTAACGGTGGCTACCAATATGGCCGGTAGGGGAGTTGATATAAAAATTGACGATGAGGTAAGGGAGCTTGGAGGTCTTTATATAATAGGGACTGAAAGACACGAGAGCAGAAGGATTGACAATCAGCTAAGA